>JALTUD010000626.1 GCA_027047735.1 Flavobacteriales bacterium
CATACCGCTTTGCTCAATGTTTTTTACTCTTGAAAGGTCGGGCTATCACTACTCACTCTTTTGTGTTGCATACCAATTAAATATATAGATTAGTCATAGAAAATTAATTTAAGTGAGTTTAATCGATGAAGAAAATTATTGCATAGTAATAACTACGGAATAATTTTATGAAGAAGAGTAAGCTCACTTAAATTAATTTAGTAGATTATATCTATATACTTAATTGGTAACAGTGCAACAACACAAAAGGAGTTCAAACACACCGTTCTATCCCTAACGTGTATAAAAAGAGTGGTAAGAAAATGAGTTTTAGTTTCTTTAGACGATGAAAAAAATCTTTGCATAGCACCCGCTATGGAAATATTTTTTGAAGAAGTATAAGGATACTAAAAACATTTTATTGTGCTTAGATTAACTGTGTTAGGGATACCAATCCCTAACGCAGTTGAGGTAAGTGCAAAAAAAACGGAATTTAGTTTTCTTAGACGATGAAAATTTCTACCTTTTAAGAATTAATGCTCTGAATCAATAAACCGAATCGAAGTATCCACAACTTCTTGAAGCTCTTCAGGTAAAATATCTTGCTTCCAAGGATGCTTACTTCCAAAGGTATGCCCCGCATTCTCTATCAACACCAATTGAGCAATCGGATTCCATGATTTTAAATTTAGAGCTTCTTGCACCTCTACTGCTTCATCGTTTGTTCCGTGAATAATCAAAAAAGGTTTATACAATTGCTTCACACAGGATTTAATATTTAATCGATGTTCATTGCGAACAAAATCTTCATAAAACGAATAGAAATGTGGCATCTTTTGTTGTGTTCTTCCATTTTTAATGTAGTAAACACCACTTTCTTTCCACTTCTTTAATAAATCTCCCTTGATAAACCGACTTTTAAAATCCGAAACAGCAGCCCAAGTAATCACTCGTCTGACAAATGATGATTCTTTAGCTCCTATGAGGGCTATACCTCCTCCTCTACTGTGTCCGATTAATGTTATATTATTTTTGTTAAATGAATAAGTAGTTTGCATTTGTGTCCAAGCCAAAACAGTATGCAAGTCTTCTACTTCTTTGGTATAAGTATTTTTACCGAAAGCATCCAAATCCGGAAAATCAATGGGGTTATCGATTGTACCGCCATTATGGGAAAAATTAAACTTCAAAAACGAAAAACCATTACGGGCAAACGTTTCTGCGACCTGATTCCACGCTCCCCAATCTTTAAACCCTTTGTAACCATGACAAAAAACAACAAGAGGAGAGTTTGTACTCTCCTCATTGTAAGTAATATCAGCTACAATATCTCTTTCTCTTCCTGTTGGTATGATTAAATCTTTCTTAATAATCATAACGAAAATTATTTTTTGATAATTATCTTCTTATTAAGAATTACTTGATTTACGGTTTCTATTCTAACAAAATAAATTCCTTGTGCCAAATCGGTTGTATTTATACGTTCTATTTCACCATTAAAAGTTGCTATGGAACGTACTACTTTTCCTTGATTATTTGTGATAGTTATTGCTTTTAGATTTGTTCCGAAATGATTAACATTTACAAACTCATTTGCAGGATTCGGATACAAGGTTATATTCTCGTCTTTGTTTTCAGCTACACCTACAGCTCCGGCTCGTTCCATCCAAATTTCCAGCTGATATGTACCTAAACTATTATAGAAGAAAGGAACTACATCAATATAAATTGAAGCGTCCGATGTTAAGATAGGAACGTTTAAGGTATCCATTTCCTCATCATCATAAAAATCCGACCATGTTCCGTCGTTTTTTACTTTAAATATCACATCATTGGTAAACATTCCTTGAGGGGAATTATAACTATCGTTGACTTTTGCATAAATTCTGTAAGAATATCCGGCATCTAAGTCTATTTTATAATAATCATTACTGTCGGCTGTTACCGAGTGAACGTTTGCCCCTACCGTTTGAAAACTTGCTTGGTCTTGTAGCCAAGCTAAAGGAATCGAATATGCTGAGCTTTCATAATTGTTATCTTCGTAAGCATCAGGTAAATTAGTGGTGTAGTTTAATCCTACAATATCAACATCAACCGAATTAGGATAATTTCCATTTTCAATAATTTCCCACGTTCCACCGTTGGGTTTATGCCATATTACCAATTTGTACGTTCCGGGATCTTGATTTAATCCTGTATGATTATATACAATTGTCTGTGTTCCGTTTGCTGCAATGGTATAGCTCCCGTGGTCAACTTCTGTTACCCACGTTCCATCTACTTGATGCAGATCTATCGAAATATCTCCTGAAAAGCCGGTCGTATTGTTATTTAATATTTCAAATTCAACGGTAAAAGGATTGTCTTTTTCTATCGGCGAAGGATTGACTAAAATATTTCCATTAGATAATAATCCTTGAGGATTTGTACCGTTTACAGAAACATTTAAAGGATTGGTAAATCCATCTTCAGCTGCCAACACCCAGTTGCTGTTGGTTGCATTCTGAATATAAATCCCCAATTTATAATCTCCCGGAGGAACACTTAATCCTGTGGTATTAAATGTTAACGAAACATAATCATTGGCAGGAATTAAAATATTGTTCTTTATTTCAACATTCCCGACAAAAGCGTCATCTAAGTTGTAGAGTGAAGCTTTTACACTTCCGTTGTAGGTTAAATTACCATAATTTGCAATATCAGCTGAAACACTAAAAGGAGCATTGAAAGGTATTGACGGAGAAGAAAGTGTAATATTTCCAAACATTCTGACATCGGTATTTTGTGCTACGGGTTTTATTTTAATGATAGCACTTTGCGTATTGTTAAACGTATAAGTCGAACCGGGGTTTAAGTTATTGATTTCAAAATACCCATCGGCGTATCCTCCCCAACCCCAATTGACGTGGAATTTATCATTCACATCATAGCCGTCAAGGACAAAAGCATGTCCTGCTTGCGGAGAAGGACAAAAACCACTGTGGTAAACTACAAGAGCATTATCTAAATCCGCTTTAATTTTTGCTTTCCACGAGGTTAATGAATAATGGCTTCGTTTGATGAATTGTGCTGAATTGTCGTAAGAAAAATAGTTTACCAAAGCATCCGGCACCAAACGGCTGAACGCTCCACTATTTCCGGGACTGTAATTCATGTCTAACGAAACGCCTACGTGAAACATCAATTTAGCTATGGCTTCTTTTTCGGCTTGAGTTGAAGAACTTGTAAGATGATTCGGCATAACGCTCCACTCGTAAGTTGTTGCTCCAAAATTAGCGGATAATGTTCCGTAATCGTTGTGATTATAAGAGTGAGAACCATTTCCCGTTACAGGGTGGTTATGATACTTCATAATTTGAGAAGTTGCCGTAGCCACACATCCTGTTGGTGTTCCACCGGGGCAAAACAAGTTATATCCTCCCGATGATTGACTCCATGTTGTAGTGGTTAATGGTGAAACACTACTTTTTGTAGATGGAACAATAACTCCACTTTTTAAATTTGTCCATCTTTTTTGTATAAAAGTCGGTGCGGTTAAATGTTGATTGGTTGCTATATATTTCACCTCTTTTGCAACATTAAACAACAACTTTTTAAGTCCATTGGGTAATTTTGCATAATCGTAAACTCCTTTATCTGTGTAACCGATAATCGGAACGGTTTTGTCATCCCCAGATACAAACACAAATCCATCATTTTGATTGATTTGCACCACGTAATAGGCTACATGTTGATTTCCTGTATTATCTAAGTAGTTTTTTTGCCCCGCCAGAGTTGTTGAAACTGAATTGAGCGGTAATCTTTTTTCTGTAGCAATATGCGTCTGTGCTGTTTTCAGTGCTTGACTGATTGTTACATCTTTTGCCCAAGCATAAAGGGTTACAAGAGATAAAAATAGAGTAATGA
>JALTUD010000627.1 GCA_027047735.1 Flavobacteriales bacterium
AGCAATTAAAGTAACTTCATAAACTCCAACCGCGTTATAATTAGCCCACGGATTAACATCAGTAGAGGTAAGACCATTTCCAAAATCCCATGTGTAGGAGCTGGCATTACTCGAAGAGTTGTTAAAATATGCGGTAGCGTTTGGCAGGTACAAAGTATCTTCTACAATAGAAAAACTAGCAGTAGGAGAAGGCGAAATAACAATGTTTATACTTTGGGTATAGGTGTCCGAGCCTCCTTGACCAACAGCAACCAAAGAAACCGTATAAGACCCCGAAGCATTGTATCTTACCCATGGGCTAACTTGTGAACTCGTAGCAGGAGTTCCTCCCTGAAAAGACCAAGAAAAAGTAGTTGCATTTGTAGAAGTATTGATAAACTGAATAGAATCGCCACTGCAAATAACTGTAGAAGCAAGATTGAATCCAGCTACCGGAGTAGCATTTCCTCCTTGTAGCGTTTGTCCGTCAGTAGATATTGGTGTACTCTCCAATCCAGCATTATTTTTGGCTTTAACCGAAACGTAATAAGTAGTTCCACCAATCAAGCTTAATCCCGTGTGCGTTACGGTAGTAGCTGTTCCGTTACTCGTCCACGAAACAACATCTGTTCCACCTACAGTTGTTCCTACAGCATAAAAATATTCCAATAATCCCGAATGAGTATCGGAAGAAGCCGTCCAATTCGCACTGATTTGATTCGGAGTACTAAAACTGTTAATATCCGCAGTAGGACCATCGTTTATTGTAGTAATGTTTGCCGGAGGTGTCCAATCTATGTTTTCCTGTTGTGTAGCAACCGTTGACCAATTGTTAGACCCGTCTAAAACAATGGACTCAATTGTGCATGAAGGAGTTGTAGGGTTTACGTTTTGGTAACGCACTTCCGAAGCAGGATTTCCAATTGTTACGCTTACGGTATTCCCTCTGCTTTTATATACTTTTATGTCATCGTAATATCCAATACAGTTTCCAGTTCTTAGCGAAACGGAATTTCCGCTTTGCAAAGGAGAACTATCTGTAAAAGACAAGACTAAAACCCCATCTAAAAAGGCTTTAATTTCCCCCGTACCTGGATTGTACAAAACTTTAAGATTATACCAGTTACTTGGGGTTAAGGTAATATTTGTTTCCGTGAGTAAGCTCAATGTATTTCCGGAAGCTTTATGCAATCTGCATTTTCCGTGGTCAGCATACCAGTAAATCAAATAAGAGTTGTTTCTATTTGTTTGAGTAGCATCATCACAAAAGAAGTGCATACCAAAACGACGATTTGTCCCTGTTCCTTCAATTTTACCTCTCCATTCATACAAATAAGTATGCTGATTGTCTTGTGTTAAAGGAGTGCTAAGATTTGTATTGGCAGAAGACTCATCGGTTTGTTTTAACTCATTGGAAACCACATTCCATGTACCAACTTGAGAAGTCCATTCAGAACTTAGCGTTCCTGCATCAAATTTATCATATAAAAACCCGAAGTTAGTATTGGAACGCCATTCCGAACCATCAAAATCAGCCACCAAATAAAGACTATCCGAAACCGAAACATTATCTTGGTCGGTAAACGTTTCGGTAAAGTCAGCTGTTTTCCATGCTCCCGAAGAATTAATAGCTGTTGTAGGTGTTGAACTTCCTGTTGCACAGGTATAAGTTGCTTTAAAACCTCCTCGTTGATCTGCCCCGTCCGACACAAACCTAAAGGTAACTGCACCCAACGTAGATGTGAATGAAGGCGGAATAGCTGATCCCGAAAAAGGGCTTCCCGCTATCTGAGGAGAGGAAGTGTTAGGACCATCATAAATGTATAATTTATCAAAATTCGGTTCCGTATCAAACGAAGAAAAAGTAAAAGTAAGACTACCTGCATTTGGAGGAGCTATCGTCCAAGTATAATCTTCGTTGGCATAATAATCTCTGGTTGGACCTCCAAAGTCATGTATTGTACCTGGGCAAGGTTGTACGGCACAATCAGTTAAGTAATCTTCTATTGCTGTCCAAAATGTATTGTAGCCATCATCTTGTCCCAACGCCCAAATTCCCAAACCAGCAATACCGGTGTTAACGATTAATTCCAACCGTTTTCTAAATCCTGTATCCATAGTTATAAAACATTGACGAGTACCACCACTGTTAAAAATGAAAATATCGCTGTAACTATCATTTTCAAATTGATGATTAGCTGCAGAATAGTTTCCGCTGGTATTATTCATAACTGTTTTAAACAATTTAGCCGAGCCGGTTCCGGTTGTTGAACTAGGTACAGAGGTTGATTGAGTTGGCCATTCCCTACCATAAAAAGGTAACCCTAATACAAGTTTATTTTTTAAACAACCTTTATGTAAATAGTCTGTAATTGATTTAGACAAGGTATAATTATAATTGCTTCCAAAATGAAACAATGGGTCAGTTGGACCGGCAGTACTACTTCCCGAGTAGTAATAATCATACCCCATAATGATAAAATGGTCAACAGCCGAGTTCATAATTCCAAAGTCAAACACATTGTTCCAATCCACCGCATATAGCACTGTACTTACATCAGAGTTTGGAATCGCCGCGTGAATTTGGTTTGCCAAGTCCACCATAAAATTGGCAAAATTTGTTCTTTGAGAAGCCGGTAATCCCTCAAAATCTATATTAACACCGTGAGCTCCTCTGTTCTGCAATAAGGTAATAAGATTATTGATTAAAGTTTGTTGTGCATTAGAGCTATTCAAAAAAGTGGAATGGTTACTAAATAAAGTAACACATAAAGTAACTTTTGTATTACCACTATTTAAAGCCGCTGTAACTGCAGAACTTGTTGCAAAATTGTGCGTTGTACTTGCATTTCCTGTTGATGCGTTTAATTCATAACTGAAATAACAAAAATGACTAATTAAATCCCAATCGTAATTTTGATACGTGTTCCCAGACCAATACGGATGCCATCCATATACTACTTTTTGTAAGTTGCAGGCTGATTTCTCTCTTGGTGGTTTTGGTGCAGGAGTGGTATTATTTTCGTACCACGTAGCACTTTTCCCCAAAGCATTATACTGCTCTAATTGTTCTTGATGAATACTTTTGTGTTGCCCGAAAGCCGATATTGTAAATAATAGGGGGACTGCGAATAATAAATTCTTTAAACTCATGGAATGATTATAGATTTAACAATAAAATTGCTTACAGTTGACTGAAAACAAGTTCAAAATAGAAAGGCTAATATATAAAAACCCATTGAATAAATCAATTTTTCAGTAGGTTTTATTTTATTCCGAAAATTTCATTGAGTTCCCTTATCTGTTCGGGGTTACCCAAAACAAATATTTTACTATTAGGAACAATAGCTATATCCTCCGAAGGATTAATGATATAATCTCCTTTAGGAGTTTTATATCCAATTATGTTGCACATCGAAAATTGCTGTTTTAAATCGGCAAGCGATTTGAATTTACACCCCTCCGGAACATCTTTAAAATTCACCCCTTCCAAAGTAATCTCATTTTCTCCTTGTATAGAAATTTGATCCAAAAATTCAATCACATCAGGAGTCGATACCATTTGTGCCATGTGCGAGCCTCCCAAAGAATCCGGCATAATAACATTGTTTGCTCCTGCCATTTTTAGTTTCTTTTTTGTTGTAGGTTTAGATGCTCTCGATATGACTTTTAACTTAGGATTGAGTTCTTTTGCGGAAAGTACTACAAATAGATTGTCTGCGTCCGAAGGAAGAGCTGTTATCAAAGCTTTTGCTTTTTTTACCCCAGCATTGAGTAAAGTTTTGTCTTCGGTAGCATCACCTTGCAAATAAAGAAATTCACTATCTATTCGAAATTGTTCTACGATAGTAGGGTTATTTTCCAAAACAATAAATTTTTCTCCGTGTAGTTTTA
>JALTUD010000628.1 GCA_027047735.1 Flavobacteriales bacterium
CGCTGACAAATAGTAACAGTAAGTATGTTCTGTACCTAATCCTAACATAAATCTCTATTTTTTTATTCAGGTACAAAATTCAGGGTATTTTTATCTTCTTACAAGACGTACTTCACCGTACGCTTACGAATATGCTATTGCTTCTCTCCCTGAAAAACAGCGAATTGTTTTTAACCTGAGATATTTTGAAGAAATGAAATATGAAGATATTTCGGATATTACAGGAACTTCCGTTGGTGGACTAAAAGCAAACTATCATCTTGCGGTAAAGAAAATAGAAGAATATTTAACTGCTTAAATCTCTCTAATGATGCGAATGTTTTCGTCCTTCTGCGTGTGCTTTTTCGTGTAGATAATCGGTATAAAGAATGCCTTTTAAATGGTCAACTTCGTGTTGAAAAATAACTGCGGTAAAATCTTCCACCATTTCGTAAGTGTGTTCTCCTTTGTTATTATCATACTCTAATAATATGGCGTAAGCTCGTACATTTAAAGTATCGGTTCTACCGGGAATTGACAGGCAGCCTTCTTTACAAGGTTGTGTCTTCTTGGTGTATTGTTTTATTACCGGATTGTAATAAACTTCAAAGGGTTCTCCTTTTTTGTCAAAACGTTGTACGCAAATGATATTTTTCAATATCCCGACTTGCGGTGCAGCTATTCCTACACCTAACGCTGAGGTATCTTGTACGGTTGTTACTAATCGCTTTGCAAATAGATTTAAAAGTGTATCTCCTTTTTCAAAGACAACGGGTTGACTTTCTTTTCTCAATAATAATGAATCTTCAAGATTGGTGATTTTTAAAATTCGCATCGGTTTATCTTCTCCTCCGTTTTTTATCAGTGTTGTTTGTTCACGGGTAAACTCCTCCTGCTCGTTAACGTGACAGGAATTTAGTGCAAACAAAAAAGAAATAAGTACGATAATTTTTAGTAATCTCATTGATATAGGTCAAAACATTATTTTTTGAAAAAATCCGGTTAGGTAATGAAAATCTATTCCCATGAAATAAACTATTCCGAAAATTGCTCCCGCAATATGGGCATCGTGAGCGATATTGGTTCTGCCTTTTTTATTGGAATAAGACTCAAAAGCCAAATATAAAGCACCAAAAATATAAGCCGGAATAGGTATGGGAATAAACAACAACATTAACGGTACTTTCGGATAAAGTAAAATAAAGGCGAATAAAACTGCCGATACTGCTCCCGATGCTCCTACCGAACGATACATTGGATTATCTGAATGTTTTCTCAATGCCGGCAATGTTGCAAATAAAATTCCTCCAAAGTACAGTCCTATATAATACAACTCACCTAAAAGCCTACCATAAACACCTACAAGAAAATCTTCAATATAGCCTCCAAAATTATACAGAACATACATATTGAAAAACAAGTGTAGATAATCTGCATGTACAAAAGCGTGCCCGATTATACGCCACCACTCTCCTCTTTTTGTTACGAGATACGGAGAAAAATAAAGCTTTGATTGCAATTCTTCATTATTAAACGCACTAAACGAAATCAAAACGGTAACTGCTATAATGACTATATTAACGGACAACATAGTCTATATTATTTTGCAGGAACTAAATGAATATCTTTATTCATATAATTTTTGAACGAAGCCTTATCTAATATTTCTATCTCCTGTTCTTGCATCTCATAACCATCTGCCTCAACGTACATTATATACTTTCCCGGAGGCAAAATCATTACATATCTCAATGTACGTTCATCCGGTTGATAATCTCCATATACATCATCTGTTTCGGCATCGGCAATCTGAATAAACAAATTACTGAATTTTGTTTTGCCGTCTTCAGCAATTATTTTCCCTGAAACTGCGGTATAATTAGGTTCTACATCTTCAAAAGTTACACGGTAAACATCCAACCCTCCCAATCCTTCGGCTCTAAGAGTTGAGATGTAACCATATTTACCATTTTCTGACACTCTAAAATTCATATCATCATCCGGAGTATTTATTGGATACCCCATATTTTTTGTTCCTACAAATTTCTTTTTAAAATCATCCCATTTGGCTTTGTAAATATCATATCCCCCCATTCCGGTATGTCCTCGAGAAGAAAAGTAAAGAATTTTATCATCCGGTGATAGGTTGGGAAAATCCTCATCCTGCTTGGTATTTATCGTTGGGCCTAAATTTTGGGCTTCACTCCATTTACCATTGGGTAAACGCTGACACATATAAATATCAACTCCTCCATAACCACCGGGACGATCACTGGCAAAAAAGAAACGACTGTTATCGCTAGATATACAACCTGCTATTTCTACATACTTGGAATTTATATTTTTATCTAACTTCACGGGAATACCAAATACGCCGTCCTCTATTTTGCATTCATACAAATCCCCTTCATTATTCACTCCCTCTACATACAATATAGCTTCAGTCCCCCACGCATTTAAACCAACAACCTCTTCCATTCCATGTGTATTGATTGGTTCAGGCAGTACTTCAGCATCGGTAAACTTTCCGTCTTTTACATACGAGATTAAAATATCAGGTTGAGGAAGTTCATTTTTATCCCCTTCTACTTTATTTCGGTTTGAATTAAAGATAATAAACGATTCATCTATCGGTACAAAAGGGAAATAATCATCATAAGATGAATTTATTGCCTTACCTAAATTTTCAAATTTTACATTTAGTGGAAACTTGATTAATTCTTTCGCATTTTGACAGTAAGCAATTTGCCTGTCCACATCCGTTCTCAAAATGTTTGACTTACCGGATAGCTCCAAAAACTTTTTATACGCTTCTATAGCTTTATCAAATTGATAACCTAAGGCATAGGCACGCCCTAAAAAATAATAAACATCTTCGGACGCCCCCTTCATTTTCGTTAATTTCTCCAAATAAGGAATAGCAGCAGATTTATCGATATTAGAATTTAGATAACTAATGGCTAAATTATAATTGTATTCAACATTTTCCGGTTCTTGTTCAACCAGTTCTAAATACTCTTCAACTGCTGATTCATAATCTCCTAAATCGTAGAAATAATGCTTTGCTTTCTTCTTGTCTTGAGAGATAGCGAATACAGATAAAAAAAGTAAAGAAAGTAGTAATATTTGTTTTTTCATTGTTTTGTTTATTTTCGGAAAGAACTTGCTTCAATTAAATTACAGAATAACACAAGCAAATATAGTGCTATTTTTCCATCCCTTGTAAAACCCGGGTTATTTTCCCATAGCTTCATAAGCTAAATCCAAGGCTTTCTTTAGCGTTTCTTGTTTACTCAGATACGAATTATCCAATACGATTGCATCATCAGCTTTAACTAAAGGACTTTCTTTTCGGTGAGAATCTTCAAAATCTCTACGTTCTACATTTTCTCTTACCTCTTCCAATGATACTTTATAACCTTTTTCCAACAACTCTTTATAACGTCTTGCCACTCTTATTTCTTTGTCTGCGGTAATCCACAATTTTAATTCAGCATCAGGAAAAACAGCCGTTCCAATATCCCTTCCGTCCATCACAATACCTTTATTCTTCCCCAATCGTTGTTGAAACTCTACCAACTTTTGGCGTACTTCTTTGATTTTGCTTACCTCACTTACATTCCTGGATACTTCGATGGTTCGGATAATCTCCTCTACATTTTCACCGTTCAAATAAGTATCTGATTTCCCTGTAGTCGTATTATAATTAAATGAAATATTTATATCCGAGAGGTTATCAATAATTCTTTGAGCATCAAAGGATTTCCCTTCTTCAATCAATCCATTTTGCATGGCATAATACGTAACCGCTCTATACATTGCTCCTGAATCTATATAAACATATTTAAGAGCTTTAGCTAAAGCCTTTGCCAGTGTACTTTTCCCGCAA
>JALTUD010000629.1 GCA_027047735.1 Flavobacteriales bacterium
GCATAGCCCCAGCTATGGAAAATAATTTTGAAGAAGGATAAGGAAAATAAAAACGCTTTATGCTTTCTATTTTATTCATGTTAGGGATACCAATCCCTAACGTGTGTAAAAAGAGCGGTAAGAAAATGAGTTTTAGTTTTCTCACCCGACAACAAACAAAAAATCCCCCAATCACCCCAAAAACAAAACATTTTAAACCACAACAAAATATTCTTCTTATCTTGTGGCATCTTTTGGAAAGATTTTTGATTTTCAAATAAAAACAATAATAAAAACATCATGTACAAATACAGTTTACTATTCATCACATTCATACTTGCAGGAACAAGCACCTTCGCACAAAAGAAAAAAATCACCAACGAAGACATTTGGAACAGTAGAGTGTTCAGTGCCAAAAACGTCTATGGAATTTCATCTATGAAAGACGGTAAACACTTCACCACACTCGAACACAGTAAAAACGGCTCTTCCATTATGAAAGCATCGTACGAAAAGCCCAAACAAAAGGAAATGATAGTTTCGTCAGAGGTATTTAAAAGCATCGGAAAACCGGAACTAACCATTGACGATTACCAATTTAACCCCACTGAAACAAAAATACTGTTAGCAACCGAACAAGAATACATCTACCGTCATTCCAATCAATCCAACTATTATATCTACGATATAAAAACCAAAAAACTAACCCCACTCGTTGAAGATTTCACAATAGGGAAACAACGCCTAGCCGAATTTTCACCCACCGAAGACAAAGTCGCCTTTGTCAGAAACAACAACCTTTTTGTAAAAGACTTTGAAAACAATCAAGAAATTCAAATCACTGAAGACGGAGAATACAACAACATCATAAACGGTGCAACCGATTGGGTGTATGAAGAAGAGTTCAGCTTCGACAAGGGTTTTCAATGGTCGCCCGACGGAAATAAAATCGCCTACTACAAATTTGACGAGAGCGAAGTAAAAGAATATCAAATGGAATATTACGGTAGCCTTTACCCAAGTATTTATAAATTCAAATACCCAAAAGCAGGTGAAAAAAATTCACTCGTTACCATTCAAGTATATGAATTTGAATACCAAAGAAGCACCCCTTTCTTTGTTGGAGAAGAAACCGACATCTACATTCCTCGAATCAAATGGGCATCCGACCACACTTTAACTGTTCAAAAACTTAACCGCTTGCAAAATGAACTCGAACTATGGAGCGGCACCTTCTTCCCTCACAGAAACTTTAAACAAGGCATAGAAACCAAAGTCATCTATGCCGAAGTATCCAAAACCTACATCGACATCACCGATAATTTAACCTTCCTGAAAGACGGAGAAAACTTCCTTTGGACAAGCGAAAAAGACGGATACAATCACATCTATAAAATCAATGCAAAAACAGGAAAAGAAGAACAAATAACCAAAGGCGAATGGGAAGTAACCGAAGTTTACGGAATTAGCGAAAAAAAAGGAAAAATATACTTTCAAGCCGCTCACCTCTCCCCTACCCAACGCGAAGTTTACAGCATCGACCTTAAGACCAAAAAAGAAAAAACACTCTCTTTAAAAAGCGGAACAAGCTATGCAGAATTTAGCAACACCTTCGATTATTACATTCTTCATCATTCCGATGCCAACACCCCTTTCACCGTTACCGTCAACAAAGAAGAAAACACAGAAATCGTAGCCACTCTGGAAGACAATAAAGAACTAAAAAAAAGCTTAGAAAATTACGACATCAGCCCCAAAACGTTTTTTAAGGTTAAAAACAACGAAGGAACAGAACTAAACGCTTGGATGATTAAACCTTCAACCTTCGACGAGAAAAAACAATATCCGTTATTTATGTACGTTTACGGTGGTCCCGGAATAAACACAGTAAACGACGCTTGGGGATACAGCAATTACTTTTGGTTTCAATCCTTAGCACAACAAGGATATATCGTTGTTTCAGTTGATGCCAGAGGAACCGGTTACCGTGGTCGCGATTTTAAACATTCCACCTATCTGCAACTCGGAAAATCCGAAACACAAGACCAAATTGCAGCCGCCAAAAAACTGGGAGCAATGCCCTACATCGACAAAAACAGAATCGGCATTTTCGGTTGGAGTTACGGCGGATATATGTCTTCACTTTGCATCACCAAAGGAGCCGATGTATTTAAAAGTGCCATTGCCGTTGCCCCCGTTACCAATTGGAGATATTACGACAATATCTACACCGAACGTTTTATGCGTACCCCTCAAGAAAACGGAGAGAATTACGACCTCAATTCGCCAATCAATCACGTAGAAAAGTTAAAAGGAAATTACCTCTTGGTACACGGTTCAGCCGATGATAACGTCCATTTTCAAAACACCATGGAAATGACAAACAAACTCATTTCAGCAAACAAACCTTTCGATTTAATGGTATATCCCAACAGAGACCACAGTATCTACGGAGGAAACGCACGTTTACACCTCTACAATTTAATGACAAAATTCATTTTGGAAAAATTATAATCACATGAAAACACTAACTTCTATTATCAGCATATTATTTGCCTTGAGTTTATTCTCTTGCCACCCACACAAAAAAACCGCCACGACCATTCACCCCTCTGAAAAAACAACAAAAACCATCGACTACCAATTTAAAAATATCGCAAAAGGCGACTCATTGTTCGCTTCCATCAGAAGAGGAGCATGTTTTGGTCAATGCCCTGTTTACACCATGAAAATTTACAACAACGGCACCGTAATCTTGGAAGGCAAAAACTTCATCGACAAAATAGGAACATACACCAAACACATCAGCAAAGAACAAATGTACCGCTTCGTCCAAAAAGCAAAAGAAATCAACTATATGCAAATGGACGATAACTACGACAATAAAAACATCACCGACCTACCCGAGACAGAAACCTCTATCGTTATCGACGGCAAAAGAAAAAAAGTACGCAAACGCTTCGGTTACCCCAAAGAATTAGTACAATACGAAAACCTGTTTGACGAACTCTTAAAAACCGAAGGTTGGAAAAAAATCGAAAAAAAAGATAAGTTTTAAGATGATTTGGGCGTTCCCATTACAGCATAAAAAAGCAATTTCGTTGCACTACATAGCTTTTTAACGCCGTAATGGTCGGGCTATCCACTATATATTTTGCCCTCCAAAAGGAGGGTGGGCAAATGGCTCTATAAAAATCAAGGTGTAGAACATACTTATGATTGTGGTACATTGCCTGAAGTTACTATAACAGTTAAAAAAAAGAAGCAATGAAAGTATATATTTTGATAATTATTACTATGTTATTTAACTCGTCTTGTCAAACAGCAGAGTATAAACAAAAAGAGCCAATACAGATTGAAACGAAGAAGGATTCTTTACAAACTATTGCAAATTATTTTTTGACATTTGATGTATTTATTAACTCTTATGTAGTTTCAGATAGAGATATTGATGAATTATATCAAGACCATAAGGATTGGGTTATAAATTACTTCCCTAATATATTAAGTAAGTATGATTTGACATTATACAGCCAATTTTCTATAGCAACATACCTGTATTTAGAACAAAAGCAAACTTATCTTAAAGATTTATGGAAAAAACACAAAATGTTTTCAGGCAATAGTACAAAGGGCTTATCTTCAAATGAAGAATTTAAGCCAATACTTAACCTAATGTCAGAATTTGAGATAAAACAGAGTGATTTGGATTCGTAAATTCGTTCAAATCCAAAAAGTTATTAACAATTCATTATTCTGTCCTTAGCCGAGCTATCTCCGCACCCAAAATCGAAAAAGCCGTCCCTTTAAGGAAAACTACTAACAAACAGACAGTTAAACAGAAAAAGACTGTTACACCATAAAACAAACAAAAGGAATTTCATCCCCCAACCCCGCAGGAAAAGTTGTATTCACTCCACTTTCAGTCGTTCTTCACTCTCGTTTCTTTCATCGGTAGCTTTCCTTTTTTGAGAGTAGAAATCAAAAAATAGTATATCCGACTTTTTTCTTATATTAGCCTACGAATGGGCTGTTTAAAACTGGAAATACTAAATTCACTTAATGAGATTACAATTGAAGCGGAAAAGACACCTAAAGGAAGCGTGATAAAAGACTCTCCAAATAAAGTCATGGATAAAATAGATAAGGCAAACAAAGGAATAACAAAGGGTAAAAGACCAAAAAATACAAAAAGAATGCCTAAAGAAGTATTTTTAAAATGAAAGACAAAATAATCCGTTTGATATTTATCATATTTGGTTCTGCTTGGTTAATCTTTATATTTTTCGGGTTATTATATGAATATGTTTTGAAAAAAGAACCTGACTGGGATAAGATAGGAGCAAAAAATGTTGGTCAAGTGTATAAAATTACTTTGGGAGGTGGTGAAGGTGCTTGGATAGAGTATTATGTGGATGGGAATCGGTATGCCTCTTTTGAGGGGTTGAGATATAGGGGTATGGTACTGGGTGATAGGTTTAATATACTTTATGACCCATCTAATCCTGAAAGTTTTAAGATTATTAGGTGGGAACCTGTGTTTGTAGAAGAGGAAGAAACTGTCCAGTCAACTGGAAAATTAATAAAAGTAACAAAAGAAAGTTGGATGTTTTTCGGTTCTGTAATATTTACTTACCAAGTAGGAAAGAAAATTTATAACCGTAAACAATTTTTAAATCCTAATTTAAAAAATTATGAGGTTATGGAAATAGGAAATAAGTATGTTATTCGCTATTGGATTCATGATCCTCAACGAGCAATTATATATCTAGATAAACCTATAAAGGAATAATCTCACAGGAAAAGTTGTATTCACTACACTTTCAGTCGTTCCTCCCTCTCGTTTCTTTCTTCGGTAGCTTTCCTTGCTTTTTGCGTTATACCATTTAAACATTAAAAAGGTATTATTTTTTTAGCTTATTCGGGTTCTGTCTGGTATCGAAAACACTAAAGACAATAATTGTGTTTTTCTTAACTGTGTAAACTACTTTACAATGTCTTACAATCAACCTTCTGTATGGAGTTCCGAGGATTTCGTCAACTTGATATTGTTCGGCAAAAACAATACTTTCCACAGCTGTAGTAATACTTAGAATAATCATATTAGCAGCTTGAATGTTTTTATCCGAATAAAATTGATGAATGTTTTTGAGATCTTTTTTAGAGTCGCTACTCCAAATAATTTGAATATCTTTCACCACTTTTCAATATCTTTCAGTAACTGTTCGTGTGTCGTGTAATTTCCTTGTTCAATGTCGGCTTCTGCAGCTTTAACTTTTGCAATATAGGCTTCTTTGGTTAGTGGTTCTCCACTAGTTGTATAAGCGACAACTGTCTCTTTTTCAAGAATCCTCTTTATTTGCTCTAATACCGTCATTTTGTCAATATTAAAAAGCTGTTTTGCTATATCTATTTTAATAGATTCTAAACTCATATCAATGTTGTTTGTTAGGTTCTTACGAAGAAAAACTAATTTGGTTATGAGGCTAACTTTTATAAATCGTCTTTAGTAAGACTAATACAAAGGTACAATAAGTTGTTTACAGTTAAACTATAAGCATAATCAATTCTTTTCATTTCACTCGTCATTATTTCTTTGTAAACAATTGGCTATCGCCTACTCATACCATTAAAACATTGAAAAGAGCCTTATAAAGCATTTTTATTTTCCTTATACTTCTGTACTTATCCCAATCATTACCAAATTTTAACACAAACCAAATCATAATATTTCGTATTTTTGTGGAACTTATTATTTAAAACATAAAAAAATGTCAGAAGAAATAGAAAAAGTAAAGTGCCTGATTATAGGTTCAGGTCCAGCAGGATATACAGCCGCAATTTATACCGCCAGAGCAAATATGAACCCTGTGATGTATCAAGGACTTCAACCCGGAGGTCAATTAACCACTACAACAGACGTAGATAACTTTCCCGGTTATCCCGAAGGTGTTAACGGAACGGAAATGATGATGCAATTTGAAGCTCAGGCTAAAAGGTTTAAGACAGACGTTCGCTCGGGAATGATTACTAAAGTAGATTTTTCGGGTCCGGTGCACAAAGCATGGGTGGATAACGAAAAAGAAATACACGCCGATACCATCATTATTTCAACCGGAGCATCGGCACGTTATCTTGGTTTGGAATCCGAACAACACTACTTGAAAAACGGTGGTGGTGTTTCGGCTTGTGCCGTATGTGACGGGTTCTTCTACCGCGGTCAAGATGTTGTTATCGTAGGAGCAGGTGATTCAGCTTGTGAAGAAGCTTCTTATTTGGCTAACATTTGTAACAAAGTTACAATGCTGGTAAGAAAAGACCGTTTTAAGGCTTCTAAAATCATGGAAGAACGTGTAAAAAATATTGATAACATTGAAATCAAGTTCAATACGGAAATTGATGAAGTATTGGGAGACGGAAATGTGGTTACAGGCGTACGCGTAAAAAACAATAAAACGGGAGAAACCGAAGAATTAGCAGTTACGGGAGTTTTTATTGCAATCGGTCATACACCGAATACGGCAATTTTTAAAGACTATATAGACATGGACGAAACCGGATACATTATCAATAAACCGGGAACAGCTCAAACCAACGTTGAAGGAGTTTTTGTAGCAGGAGATGCAGCTGACCACGTTTACAAACAAGCTATAACAGCAGCAGGAACAGGCTGTATGGCAGCGTTAGATGCCGAACGCTACCTTGCTGAAAAAGGTTTACATTAATACGAAATAGTATTCACGATACACTATATATTTAAAGCCCGAAACTATTTTCGGGCTTTTCGATTATTTTCTTTATGAGTTCAGAATATACATTTAACCCCCAACACATTGAGTATCTGCAAAAGACCTTTAAGAATAACTTAAAATTTAAGTTATTACTTTTTAAAATTCTTCCAATGGGTTTTCTTTCCGGAATGAAAATTGAAGAACTCACCGAAGAAAAATGCGTGGTTTCCGTACCTTATAAACGCTTAAACAAAAATCCTTTTCGTTCTACATTTTGGGCGGTATTGGGTATGGCTGCCGAAATGAGTTCAGGTGCGTTGATGACAATGTACACCTATAAGCAAAAACCATCAATATCAATGTTGGTTGCCGATTGTAAAGGCGAATTTGTAAAAAAGGCAACCGATGTTACTACCTTTACCTGCGAAGACGGAAAGTTGATACGAGAAAAAATTATTGAAGCCATACAAACCAACGAAGGACAAACCATTCCTACGAAAATGACGGGCAGAAATAAAGCAGGAGAAGTGGTAGCCCTATTTGAATTTACATGGACAATAAAAGCCAGAAAAAAATAATATTATGAGACTAATTTTAGCAAGCACGATTCTTCTATTCTCCCAATCGGTTTGGGGACAGAAAACCATTAAATTAATCGGTAAGGTTGATAGTGTACAGAATAAAACTATTTATTTTAATCAATTTAAAAATAATCAGCTTGTACATTTGGATTCAGTAAAACTGAATAAGAAAGGAAAGTTTAAATTTAAACTAAATATAACCGACCCAAAAGAATTTTACAGTTTATCGTTTTCGCCCAAAAATTACGCTTTGCTGATTTTGGATAGTTCAAATACGGATAAAAAAATTGTATTTCATGCGACATCGCCCAATATTTCAAAAAACTATACGATTGAAGGTTCTTTGGAATCAAAAAACATCATTGATTTTACAAATTTGGTAAACAACTTCCAAAAACAATTGGACAGCGTAAAAACACTCTACAAAGACTCTGCTGACCGAGGAGAAAAAGCACAAAATAAATTATACGAAAGTTTTATACAACAAAGAAATAACTTTATAGAATCTCATCCTAAATCTTTAGCTCTATTGATTACTACCAGTTATTTCAATCCGAAAACCGAATTGAAATGGTTTAAGAAAATAGAGAAAGAAATAAGTGTTTCGGGTGCAAACGCTAAATACCACGATGCTATTAAAGGGCAAATTCAGCAAATTGAAAAAGCGATGAAACCGCAAGTGCAACGCCCTACTCAAGATGTAAATATCGGAAAAACATTCACGGAGTTAAACTTCCCTTCTCCCGACGGAAAAATTATAACCATGGAATCATTAAGAGGTAAATATGTTCTGGTTGATTTTTGGGCTTCTTGGTGTCGTCCGTGCAGGAATGAAAATCCTAACGTGGTTCGCTTATACAACAAATATAAAGATGCAGGTTTTACGGTTTACAGTGTTTCATTGGATAAAAACAAAGACCGTTGGATAAAAGCCATTCAGCAAGATAATCTTTCGTGGCCGAATCATGTCAGCGACTTGAAAGGATGGAGAACGGAGGCGACAAAAATTTATCAATTTAGAGGTATTCCTTACACTATGTTAGTAGATAAAGAGGGAAAAATTATTGCTACAAAATTAAGAGGAAAACAATTGGAAGATACTTTGAAATCTATTTTCGGGTTTTGATTTTTGCATGCGTTAGGGACTTATCCCTAATACAAATAGAATAAGCGATATAAAGCGTTTTTGATTTCCTTATACTTCTTTATGAAATTTTTCCATAGTTCGGCTATGCAAATATTTTCTTCATTGTCTAAAGAAACTAAAATTCTCTTTCTTGTACTTCATTCAATACGCGTTAGGGATAGGAGCGGCATCCTTTTGCCCTCCCTCCTTTTGGAGGGCAAAAGATATAGCGGATAGCCCGACCCTCATTTGCAAAACAAACGTTTCGCGGGAGCGATATGTTTGTTTTGCAAATGAGGGGAACGCCCAAAACATTATTTCAACTACACTTTACCATAAAAAAATCGTTTTTATTTTTCTAAAACTTTTTAATGTATTATATTTACCTGCGTTTAGAGTGATTTTCTGTGCAAATTAGCTTTTATCTTGCCTTTTGCAACGAAATCATAAACATAACTGACTACAACACAACTTTTTAGACTAAAAGTAATCTTATGATTAAATTTATACTTACAACGTTTATTGCTTTACTATTCTTTAGTAATTTTACTGCACAAAATGATAATCTGGAAGCTCAGATAAAAAAAGACCCCGTTTTTACGGAAGATATTGTGGACGAAGTATATGGAATTACTTACTATGAACCTTATAATATTGCTTTGAATGGTGATTCTGTTCGTTTGAAAAGAGGATATGCCGTAAATGGGTGGTTGGAAGATCATTATCAAAACGGGAAACTTTTACATAAGGGGTTTTATATTGACGGGCAGTTGAAAATCTATAAAAATTATTATCCGAACGGTGCCTTGGAAAGGGAGTTTACTAATATTGATAATTTCCGTTCTAAAGCTACATTGTATTACGATGACGGAACTGTGAAATCTCAGGTAAAGTATGTAGAGGGATATCCAAAATTATGGATTGATTATTATCCGAATGGAAAAATGGAGTTTTATGAGGAGTACAACAAGAATTTACAACATATTATTGCACAACGTTCTTATTATGATAACGGTCAGCTTTCTTCTGCATTGGAACTTTTGAATAAAAAGAAATTAACCTATTCTAAAACAGAGTACTACGAAGACGGTACCGTAAAAATGAAGGGATATATGAAATACAGCAAAGACTTGTATGATTATGTACCTATGGGAACTTGGGTGTATTACAATGCGGATGGTACTGAACAAAAAGAGGAATCTTACGTTGATGGAAAATTAAAAAAATAAGTTCCTTTTTTTAATGGCTTTAATTAAATCTATTGAGAGAAAAACGCCTATTTTCGGCGAGGATTGTTATTTATCTGAAAATGCTACGGTGATTGGTGATTTTAAATGTGGTTCGCAATGTAGTTTTTGGTTTAATAGTGTAGTGAGGGCTGATGTTAATTCGATTTCTTTCGGGGATAAAGTAAATGTGCAAGACGGTGCTATTGTGCACTGTACCTACCAAAAATTTCCTACTGCTATTGGTAACAATGTTTCTATCGGACACAACGCTATTGTGCATGGTTGCACCATCAAAGACAATGTATTGATTGGTATGGGTGCTATTGTTATGGATGATTGTGTGGTCAATCCTTATACCATTATTGCTGCCGGTGCTATTCTTACACAGGGTACGATTACGGAAGAAGGCTATATCTATGCAGGTATTCCCGCAAGGAAAATTAAACCGGTTGGCAAAAACTTGATTGAAGGGGAAATTGAGCGAATCGCAAACAATTACGTTAAGTATTCTTCTTGGTATAAATGATGATTCCATTGGATTTTTAACTCAAAAAAATGAATAGAAACTTTGGTTTGGATGTATTGCGTGCAATCTCTATTTGGTTTGTTTTATTTCAGCATGCAGGCATAAATATACCAGGATTAAAACACTTGAAAATTGGAGGAATTGGCGTTGAAATTTTTTTCGTTATCAGTGGTTTTCTCATTGGGGGTATTTTATTTAGAGAAATTGATAAAAAAAATAACCTCACTACAACTCTAAAGAACTTTTGGGTAAGAAGATGGTTTAGAATTCTTCCTTTATACTATTTAATTTTATTAATCAAATTTATTTTTATTGATAACTCAATTGGGCTAAATATCCTTTATTATATATTCTTTCTACAAAACAACTTTTATGGCATTAGTTATTTCGGTGTTTCATGGAGCTTAGTTATTGAAGAATGGTTTTATCTTTTTAGCCCATTTTTTCTATTTTATGTTATAAAGTATATCAAGCAAGAAAAATATGTTATTCTTTCAATGGTTGCTTTTATTTTTATTGTTATATTACTTAGAACCTTGTATGTAATTGGCACTAATGCTCCATTTGAGGGGATTAATAGTAACTTTCCCTTTAGATTTGACAGTTTGTTTATCGGAGTTCTGTTATCATATTTAAAGTACAAGAAAAATAAATTATTTGAACGTCTAAAATCAAAAATATTCTTCTTTACAGGTTTAATTCTATTTTTAGGCTATATTTATTATTTCAGAACTATTTCGTTTCCTATAGATGAGGTAAATCAAAGACTATTCCCTAGAACTATAGGCTTTTTTATTCTACCCTTTTCTATTGGTCTTACCATTCCATTCATATCAGAACTAAAACCAAATAACTGGAAATCTTTACCTATACAATTTATTGTTCAGACAAGTATTCTTACTTATGCTATATACTTGATACATCCATTTGTGTATTCATATATTTTCGCTCTTGATTACCCCTATTCAATGCTATTTATAGTTGCTGTTATCATTACTTATATTTTGGCACTTTTGGTATATCATGGGTTTGAAAAACCAATTCTAAACTTTAGAGATAAAATTACCGGTTATCATAAAAAAGCCCCCTTATCGAATACTCACCGTAACTCCAACTCCGGCAATACTCTGCCTTGATTGTAATGAAAACACCTTAGGACGAACTTGCAGAGAAAGGTCATCACTAATGTCAAAATGCAATAGATTTCCCTCTACATTGGCGTCTATAATATTGAGTGTATAAACCAAAAGCCCCGCTATAATCGAATAATCCCTATACTTCCTAAAGCGTTCTTGCTCCGGATAAAGTTGTTCGGATGTAAACTGCGGATACAACTGTGGCGTATAATCGGGATTTAATCTATTTTTCCTTTCATTAAAAAAAGCTTTAAATATTTTGTTGTATTCCATAGCATAATAGACACTGGCACCCAAACCTCCGTAAATAATCGGTAATTTCCACCACAAATTAGAGTGCGTTCCTTTAGGACGGTAAAAATTGTTGTAAATCTGTCCGCTCCCCGGAATAATAGCAGAAAACAAAGTTGCTTTTTTAGGCGAATGTATAGAATCCAAAACTAAGGTATCAGCCTCCTCTTGTGCTGAAAAAGTAGAGCTCAAAAACAGGATAAATCCCAAAATTACAACTCGATATGACGATTTTACTTGTCTAATAAGGCTAGAATTTTCTCTAAATGTTGTTCATCATCAAAGGGAATGGTTATCGCTCCCTTCCCGTTTTCCTTTTTCGTTATCTTGATTTTTGTATCAAAATGAAAACTCAAATCTTCTTGCAGTCTTTTTTCTCTTAAGGATAACTTAGGTTTACTCTTTTTAGGTGTTTCGCCTGTTTTTCTA
>JALTUD010000630.1 GCA_027047735.1 Flavobacteriales bacterium
GATGCAGTCAATATCCCGTCCCGGAAGAAGCCTATGTTTATGCCACACAAAAACTACTCCCAATAGCAAAAACCATTATGTACGGAGAAGCCTGTTCAACCGTTCCTCTGTTTAAGAAGAAGTAATACTTAAACATTGAAATAAGCCTTATAAAGCGTTTTTATTGTGCTCAGATGCCCGTGTTAGGGATACCAATCCCTAACGCGAAAAAAAACTACTCATCCGCCAAATGTTCAAACAAATTAGGATAATCCGTTATAATCACATCAATACCTATATCTTTTAATCGATTAAAATCCTTATGCTTATTCACTGTCCAAGCAAACACCTTTACCTCTTTTTCATGAGCATAATGAATCATCTTTTCAGTAATAAACTTATGATAAATCCCCAAAGCATAAGGATTAAAATCAATTTCGGACAATATATTTTTAGCCGACTTACCTATACTTTCATGAAGAAAAACTAACGGAAATTCGGGAGCTTTTTTATGAAGGGCATCTAGTAGAAGGGCATCAAAACTCATAAAAACAATATTGTGCTTGAAAGGCGAAGTCTCTACTTCACGTAAAACAATATCAATATACTCATCAATAGGAGGTTGAGCGATATTGTAATTTTTTTCTTCGGATTTAATCTCAAAAAGAAGAATTTTATTTCCTAAATCAATTTTTTCAAAAGCCTCCCGAACCAAAGGTTTATACGTCTTAAAATGCTTCTGTTCAGGAAATTTATCATAAAGCTTTGAACCACAATCATATTGTTCTATCTCTTTTTGAGTAAGGTGATAAATCAAATGATTCCTTTCTCTTTTTATTTTCTCACCGTCAGGCTTTAAGCAATAAGCCTTATCCATATATTCTTCATGAGAAATAACCAGTTGTTTATCCTTATTCACTACAACATCCCATTCTATACCATCAATATTGTAAGTCAAGGCATGTTGAAAGGCTTCAATCGTATTCTCCGGCAGTAAGCCTCTACATCCCCTATGTCCGATTACAAGAGGGCGATGTTCTGTCGAATTGTTCATCATAAAAAGTAAACTAAGTATTAAGTTAAAAATATACATAAAAATCAATCATAAGTAAACGTTCTTTTAGTCAAAATTATTCCATCTCATCGCATTTCTCTCTTATTTCCCTTTCTTTAAAAGCAGTCTTCATCTTACACCAAAGTTCCCTAAACGAATTAAAATTTTCTTGATAGAAAATTCCCACTCCTTGTTTATTCGCGTTATTACTCGCTGTTGATATATCATATTCATTTGATTTGTTAAACGCATGTATCTTCAAATTTCCGTTGTCATTCAATTGATATTCTATATCCACATCACCGATAAAATTTTGAGAACTTTGATTATTCGCACTTCCTGCAGTACCGCTTGACACTCCCAAATTCGTTGAAATCGTCAGCTTATCATCAAATAATTGTGTTGAAAGAGCCAGAGCAACCTCCTTATTGCTAATTTGGTCACCCGGACGATAATTAAACCCAACATCAAAATTATCGGTAAAGTTAGCCAACATATTACTTAATTGATTAGAAAGCACCTCGCTTGTCGTTGAGCCGATAACCCCGCTACTGGCTGTTCCCGAAGCCACATCAACCCGAGGAATAAATTTATTTAAAATCAATAATGAAAACACTTGTCGATTCATTTCGGTTGGTGTACTTACTATGTTATTCAATATACTCCTTGCATTTTCATCCGTTCGAGGGAGATTAATATTAAATGTTATATCAGGATTAAAAAGACTATTGGTCAAGTGCATTTCCGTTTCAACAAAAGTCTTTTGTCTATACAAATCTCTTTCACTTTCGGGCATAATATCATACAAACTTGCTTTTAACGGATACACCGCTGTTATATTAATATCGGCATCATAAGGGTTTCCGTACCAACTAATTGTCCCCCCCTCCTTGATTTGAAATTTCTTATTTATAAAATCTTTCAAAGTAAATAAATAACTTCCTTCTTTGATAGTGTAGTTACCAAACATATAAAAATCATAAAATTGGTCAATATACATATCGATATGTCCGTTTCCTCTACCTTTCATTACATCACCCACCAACTCATCAAAGACCAATTCTATTTCGGCATCTTCGGTTACATCAAAACTAAGATTTAAGTTAATCCCATTTAAGTTAACTTCATACTTATCATCCTTATTTTCATCGTTGACAAAAGTTATAAAATCTTCCAATACGACATCATCCGATCCATAAAGCGGTAAGGTTATATGAGTATTCTTCTCCGATTTAGCATTAACATTTATTTCTACTATTTTTTCATAACCAATGGAAACATTACCTGTTGCAAAAGCAGTTCCGTAATACAGAGGATTTTGTGCATAAGTAGAATTCATCACCAATAACGGTTCATCAAAAAAGGTAAAAAAATCATAACTGTATTTTTGAAAATTATCGTGCATAAACGACCCCACCAAAGTGGCTTGAGCTCCATATTTATCTATAAGTGGTAAACCATCCAAGCCAATCAAATCAGGCTCAATCCTTATCTTACCAAAAGTAGTATAAGTGGTATTTAACATACTTATGGTAGCTTGAGTTGTATCTAAATATAAATCTCCGGAAAGTAGAGGTGCTGTGGTTTCGCCCTTAACCAAAAGTTTTCCATTCAAATTCCCTTTAAGATTACTAACTGCATCCGGTAAAAACACATTTACAAATTCTAAATCTGTCTTTTTAAAATCCAACACAAAGTCCAGATTGTCTTTATCTTTTCGAGGATAGTAATAACCTTGCGTAATTTCAAAATCCTGCTTGCCATTCTCACGCTCTAAAGTTCCTAAAACTTCTATTCGTTCAAGTTCATAATTCCAATTTGAATTAAATTCCAAATTCCCGATAATATCTTCATTTAGAGAGAATTTATCTATCCATGCGTAAGCATCAAAATACATATCATGATACACATCTGCCACAAACCCAGTAAGATTGATGACTCCTCCTATTTTAGTAGCAGTTGAATCTGTAGAAATAAGGTCATTCAAATTTGCTAATTTAAAACTCCCCAATTCAAAATTAAGTTGATCCACCGCACGTTCCGATATTTTACCATCTAGTGCAACCGTCTGAAAATGGTTACTGGCAACTAAATTATCGATATGTATCGCCGTAGAATCTATGGTAATATCGGCCTCTCTTTTAATGACCCACTCTCCTATTTTTTTACCGTAAAAAGAAGAAGGTAAAACAGAGAAAACAAAATTATCCGGACTTAATATATAACCTTCGGTTTTTATTTTACCCCAGTAAAGGGAATCCCCTCCTCCCCAAGAAAGATATGCCCCCAGATTATCTTCATAAGCCTTAGACAGCAATTCTATATTTTCTATTTTCAAAGCATCATTAACCTGTAATGTGTCAACCGAGAAATCGAAAACATAATACGGTTCAAAACCTCCTATTTTTTGCGTAGTATCCAATTGAACCCCCGTAAAACTGAATTCTTTATAGCTAATATTTTCCGAACGAAAATACATTTTTAATAAATCTTTATTGCTTTGATATTCACAACTGATTTCCGTATTGGGGGAGACAGTCAATTCCGGATAAAATAAGGAAGTTAACATTGATAAATCATGGACTTTTAAATCCAAATCAAATTGCTGATTGTTTATCGCCACTTTTTCCTTCTCCGTAAATACAGACGGGAGTATCTTGCTCCCCAATCCGTAAAGACTTTGAGGAAGAGAATCCAAGTCGTATCTACCTACCATACTTAAATCTGCAAACTTTGCAAAAACATCAATACTATGAAAATTCGTATTGCTTTGAGATTCAAAAAGAACAGAATCAAAATAATAGTCCTTGCCTTTTTCGTAATACGAAATATCATTTAGATGAATAAAACCACTAAACTCGTCCAAATTATTCCCAAAACCATTTGCCTCAACATTCAAACAGAGTACAGAGGTTTCTCTTTCTTTTATCAAGTGCAAATCAAAAAGCCTGGCTCTTTGTATATCGGCAACAAAATTATAACTAACCGGCGAATCGTTTAAATCTACCCCACCGTCAAAAACAAAATCGATATTTGGATCCGATACCGAAAATTCACCATCAAAAGAAGAACGATTAAAACGACCGTCCAACGCTATATTCTGATAAGCGTAACCTCTGTATTCAAAAAGAGGTACATTTCCCTTTATCTTCAAATCCAATTCTTCTAAAGTTGTTCCTTTGCCCTCTAGTTGTAAATCCGAAGAAACCACCCCCAAATCATCCACCCCTAAAACCTTATTTAACTGTAATCCGGATGTATAAAGCGTTCCTTTATAAGAAAATAAATTAGACTCACTCAACAAACAATTAGCATCTACATCGGCAGAACCAATATCGGACGCAACATCCATACGAATAGAAAAATCATTATAATATCCGTCTAAAACACCGGATAGATTAATAATTCCAAGATGAGTCAACTCGGAAGGTAAAACTAAATCTTTTTCTAACCCAAAATCCTTAAAGTCAATTTGGTCTATATCTTTTTTTAACGTTTGTGCTTCATCAATATCAACATAAAACAACGCTTCATCCAAATAGGGCAATCCTTTTATTTCCGCATCGCAACTGATGTATGTTTCGTTCGTTAATCCAATGAATAAATCCTTTGCATAAATTTCATTTACAGGTCCATTAACAACTCCTTTTAAAATCATCTTGTGCTTCATTTCCTTGATACTTGGAACAAAATAAGATAAGTCTTTTAAACTCAATGTTGAATTTTGAATATCCAAATCCATATAAACCGCATTCACAAAATCATTAAAATCACCATAGTCTTGATATTTGAAGTCTATTTTTTCAGCCTCAATATTAGTCTCGTCGGTGAGAATACTAACCTTATCAATATTTAGCTTTTCCGGTGTAACAATCACTTCTGCCGTTATCCCTTTAGGAGAAAAACCTGATTTTTCGTTAAAATGCAAATGGGCAAGATGAAACCCTACCGAAGAATTTTGATTTTTCAAATGGGTTACCTCTCCGTATAAATCTTCTATCTCTATATGATTATAATCAACTCCATAGTCAATAGCCGGGATATTCCAATCATCATAAGATAGATGCACATCGTAAAATTGAATTGCATCAACCAATACTCTAAAATCATTCTTTGCTGTATCCTTTTCAGACGCAAAATAATCTACTATAAATTGATAGTTAAACACAGAATCACCTCTGTGTTTTTCCAAATGAGCATGCGTTTTTTTAAAACTTAACTTTTCTAGTAAAACAATGTTCTTTTCCAAATCATACAGCTTTACCTTACCCACAAATTCTGAAGCATACATCAACGTGTCTTGTTCTAAATCCTCTACATACAAGCCTTCCACTTTTATGTAATGCAAACCGTTAAAATGAATGTTATCTATTTCAATTTTGGAATGTAATTGCGACGATAAATAACGGGCAGATTGTTTCGCTAATTCTCTTTGAAAAAAATGCGTCTGGATAAAAAAAGCAAAAAGTACAACCAGAAAGAAAATAAACTCTAGTGTGTAGCCTAAAAAATTAAGCAAAAAAGACAATATTTTTTTGGTACTTTTGTACAAGACAAATTATTTATAACGAAGATAAAAAAGATGCTCTATTTTGGCGACTTTTCCCTTCAAATTATCACATCAATTAAATGAACAAAGATAACATCATTCTTGGTATTGAATCAAGTTGCGACGATACTTCCGCGGCAATCATCAAAAACGGCACTATTTTATCCAATATTACCGCCAATCAAGATGTACATAACAAATACGGAGGCGTAGTGCCCGAACTTGCCTCTCGAGCCCATCAGCAAAACATTGTTCCCGTAGTTGATTTGGCTCTAAAAGAAGCAGGAATTGACACTAATGACCTATCTGCAATAGCTTTTACTCAAGGTCCCGGTCTTTTAGGCTCTTTACTGGTCGGAGCTACATTTGCCAAATCATTAAGTCTTGGACTCTCTATCCCCTTGATTGGTGTCAACCACATGAAAGGGCATATTTTAGCTCATTTTATCCAAAAGCAAGGAGAAGAAAAAAACGTCCCGAAATTTCCTTTTCTTTGCCTTACCGTATCCGGTGGACACACACAAATTGTTAAAGTTTCCGCCCCTCTAAAAATGGAAGTACTTGGAGAAACCATCGATGATGCCGCAGGAGAAGCCTTTGACAAAGCCGCTAAATTATTAGGTCTTCCCTACCCCGGAGGTCCCCTAATTGACAAACACGCCCAATCGGGAAATAAAGACCGTTTTAAATTTACCTTCCCGAAAATAGAAGGTTACCGATATAGTTTCAGCGGACTGAAAACCCAGTTCATGAACTTCCTGAAAAAAGAATTACAAAAAGATGAAAACTTCATCGAAAACAACCTCAACGATATTTGTGCTTCTTATCAAGCTCATATTATTGAATACTTATTTCAAAAATTAAAAAAGGCTGCCTTCAACGAAAACATCAACCAAATAGCCATAGCCGGAGGCGTATCCGCCAACAGTTACCTCAGAAACAAACTACAAGAACTAGGCAAAAAACACGGTTGGAAAACCTTTATTCCCGAATTTGAATACTGCACCGACAATGCAGGAATGATTGCTATTACAGGCTATTTTCAATACCTGGAAAAAGATTTCGCTCAACAAACCATTATCCCCAATGCCCGTTTGAAAATAGAATAGTTACCTTTGTCATCACTTTGAAAAAGAAAATAAACATAGCTCTCTCTTATTTCCTGATTGCGGGAATTTTTGGAATCTTATTACGCTTAGACCGCTTCAATAACATAGGCATCGTCTATAAAAACTTTCTGAACACCCATTCACATATTGCACTTTTAGGCTGGCTATATAATTTATTCTTAGTTTACATACAATACAATTATTACCAAAACAACAATCCACGAATAAACAAAATATTCATAGCCTCACAATTTACTTTCTTAGGCATGCTGTTCAGCTTCCCTTTTGTCGGCTACGCCCCTATTTCTATTGTCTTTTCAACATTGTATTTATTTACAAGCTATTGGCTCATTATAACTCTATTTCAAAAGAAAAGCAAACAACCCACAATCACATCAAAATACCTAAAAACAGGAGGAGTATTCTTATTCCTTTCCAGTTTAGGACCTTACGCCTTAGGCTATTTTATGGCAAACAAAATGCAAGGCTCAATCGGACATCACCTTTCGTTATATTGGTTTCTGCACTTCTTATTCAACGGGTATTTTACGATGGTCTTCTTAGCTATGCTTTCCGGAAAAATTCAAGAAATTCACCCGCAAACAGAGAAAACTCAAAACCTAATTTTTAATCTTTTCGCATGGTCAACCCTTCCGCTTTATGCACAATTCATTACCATTTTACATCCTGCCAACTGGGTGTATATCACTTCTTTTGTAGCTTCCTCCCTTCAATTGTACGCCTTTTATTTACTCACCCGTTCACTAATTAAAATAGCTCGAAAACAACGAGCAATCAGCAAAATTCTATTTACCCTGTTTACCATTTCTTTCTTTCTAAAACTTCTATTTCAATTTTTCGCAAGCCTTCCATTCACCTACACCTTTGTCGCTCAATCCAAACCCACGCTCATCATCGGATTCGTACATTTAGTAATGCTGGGTATGTTTACCTTTTTCTTTCTTTGGTATTACAGAGCTCAAAAATCAATTTCATCAACCAAAACCGGCAATATCTTTACCCTACTGCTTATCGCCGGCGTACTACTATCAGAATTATTACTGTTCTCCCAAGCCTTTTCATTATACGCCTTTCACCAATCCATTCCTCATTACTTTGCATCACTTTTCTCTGTCAGTTTACTCTTACCCCTCGGAATTGCAGGACTACTCTATTCCAACCTAACAAAAAAATAAAAATAATTTGGGCGTTCCCATTACAGCATAAAACTATTATTGCGTTCCAACGCAAAAATAGTTTAACGCCGTAATGGTCGGGCTATCACTACTCACTCTTTTGGTTTGCATACCAATTAAATATATAGATTAGTCATAGGAAATTAATTTAAGTGAGTTTAATCGATGAAGAAAATTATTGCATAGTAATAACTATGGAATAATTTTATGAAGAAGAGTAAGCTCACTTAAATTAATTTAGTAGATTATATCTATATACTTAATTGGTAACAATGCAACAAACCAAAAGGAGTTCAAACACGCCGTTCTATCCCTAACGCGAGTGAAATTGGCGGATAGAAAGTGAATTTTTGGTTTCTTAGACGATGAATAAAAATTTTGCATAGCACCCGCTATGGAAAATTTTTATGAAGACGGATAAGGAATCAAAAAACGCTTTATACCGTCTATTTTACTCGTGTTAGGGATACCAATCCCTAACGCGGGGCAGGTGAGTGCAAAGAAAACGGAGTTTAGTTTTCTTAGACGATGAAAAATTCTTTTGCATAGCCCTGGCTATGGAAAATTTTCATGAAGAAGTGTAAGGAATCAAAAAACGTTTTATAAGATACTTTTCAATATTTAAATGGTATTTACTCTATACTTTGTGCTAACCTCAACAGTGGTTCAGGTAGAACTTTGTGCTTCCCTTCAAATCGAATTAAAGTATATCGTATAGCTTTATCGTGCAATAAATTCATTTGTTTTTCTACTCGTTCTTCCGAATAAAACGGATCATCATCACCGATTATAATATGTAAGTTTAAGCGATTAAAAATATCCCGTTTCTCAAAATAGTCTATATCTTCAGGAAAAGCACCTGCCCAAAGCGAAAGCGAATCTAGTTTAAAAGCTGTTCGAGTAACCCAACGACAAACCGTTGCTCCCCCTTGCGAAAACCCCAACACGTGTACTTTAATTAGCGGATTGACACTATGAAATGAATAATGACGATAAACATTATCCAAAAAAGTTGTATAATCCTTAATGTCATTTAATCGATCCTCTTTTGTCATCCACGAAGCAACCACTTTTCCATCAAACCCTTTCCAATAGAACCGATGCAAAGCTTCGGGAGCTATAATAAAACGTTCCGCATCTTCCAAAGACGAAAACCAATTCAAAAAATGATTAGCCAATTGAGCGTAGCCATGACAAACAATCCAAACGTGCTTTGTATTACTGTTTAATTCTCCTAACGTAAAAAAACGTGCTGTTTTTGGAGTTTCTATATGATGTTCTTTCATAGTGTATAGAGTATGTGTATCTTTGAGGAAGACAAATATACGTTTTTGACATAAGAATATGGATTACCAACAAACTTTAGCGTACTTATACAATCAACTTCCGCAATACCAAAAGATTGGAGGAAAAGCCCTAAAACCATCTTTGGACAATATCACTGCTTTATGCCGGCTTGTTGGAAATCCGCATAAAAAATTAAAAGCAATACATATTGCAGGAACAAACGGTAAAGGCTCAACTACTTCACTGATAGCCTCGGCTCTTATCGAAAACAACTATAAAACGGGTGTATTCACTTCTCCTCATCTTATCGATTTTAGAGAGCGTATTTCCATTAATGGAGAAAAAATACCTCAAGATTATGTAGTCTCTTTTGTTCAACAGTACAAGGACGCAGTTAAGAAAATAACCCCTTCTTTTTTTGAATGGACAATGGCATTGGCTTTTGCTTATTTTCATTCTCAAAAAGTCGATTTTGTCGTTATAGAAACAGGCTTGGGAGGGCGATTGGATTCGTCTAATATTGTTCAACCTTTAGTGAGTGTCATTACAACAATCGGAATTGACCACGTGCAATATTTAGGCAACTCGTATCGTGAAATTGCTTTTGAAAAAGGGGGAATCATCAAAGAAAACACTCCTTGCGTCGTAGGTTACGGAATCAACAAAGAAGCACTAACCGAATTACAAAGATTAGCCTTAGAAAAAAAAGCTCCTTTCATCATCACCCAACCTTTAAAACAGAAAATAAAAACCGACCTTTTAGGAGAGATTCAACAATACAATATAGCAACCGCTTTAACCACGTTAAGAGTACTAAAAGAAAAAACACCGTTGAGCGAAGAGCAAATCATCAAAGGATTTGAAAACGTTACCCAAAACACCTTACTCAGAGGACGATGGGAATCTATCAAAGAACAACCAAAAGTCATTATTGATATTGCTCATAATGTACAAGCAGTACAAGCGGTAGTGAAACAATTGAAATTAGAACGCTACAAAAACCTTCATATAGTTTGGGGTATGGTTTCAGATAAAGATGTTGCAAAAGTTGTCAATTTATTACCTGCTGATGCTCACTATTATTTATGTCAACCCAAGATTAGGAGAGCTATGAATGTTCATGAATTAGCTCAACACTTTGATTCTAAGCAATATTCAATTTACGACAGTTGTTCTAAAGCTTATACACAAGCATTGACAACAGCTAATCAAGATGATTTAATTCTTATTGCGGGCAGTAACTTTGTGGTTGCCGAAATTTTATCCGGGATAGAAGTACAAGAAGCTACAAAGTGATTAAACCTTAAATCCGCAAGTGAAATTCTATTACAAAGCCAAACTCCACATCATTATTGACAATGCTCGTTTTTCGATACTCTCCGTAGTTATGGCTACGCTTGCGTGTCTCAAAACTGTGCTTGACCAATAATAATAATACGCATTTTGACTTTTCATAACGAAATCACTTGCGTGATTTAAGGTAAAAAACAAAAATAGCCCATATATTTTTGTATTTTTGATTCATTCATGAAGATTTTGGAAACTCCCATAGAATATTTAAAAGGTGTTGGTCCTAAACGTGCTGAACTTCTGAAAAAAGAAATCGGTGTGGCAACATATTATGACTTGCTCTATTATTTCCCATTTCGATACGTTGACCGAAGTAAAATACATCAGCTTAAAGAAGTGTATTTAGAAGTGGATAAACCCATACAATTAAAGGGGGAAATTACCGCATATCGCGTATTGGGTGATGGAAGAAAGAAAAGATTGGTCGCACAATTTACCGATGGTTCGGGATTTATTGAATTAGTTTGGTTCAAGGGAATAAAATGGGTAGAACCCTCTATTAAAACCGGAGAAGAAGTTTTGCTATTCGGTAAAATTTCATCTTTTGGAGGAAAACAAAACATTGTCCACCCCGAAATAGAGAAAATACAGACGGAAAAAGCCTTACACACAGGGCTACAACCCGTTTACAGTTCTACTGAAAAACTAAACAGAAGCGGATTACATTCAAAAGGCATAGAAAAGTTAACAAAGACACTACTTTTCACTATTAGAGACAAAGTTCCTGAAGTCCTGTCTTTAGCTATTCTTGAAGAACACTCACTAATCAACCGTGAAACTGCTTTTTCACAAATACACTATCCGAAGTCGTGGGAAGAGGTAAAAAAGTCAACCTTTAGGTTTAAATTTGAGGAGTTGTTTTTCTTACAATTACGATTGGTAAGAAGAAATCTTTCCATTAAAAAACAATCCAAGGGATTCATTTTTTCTAAAATAGGAACATATTTTAACTCTTTTTACAAAGATTTTCTCCCATTTGAATTGACAGGTGCTCAAAAAAGAGTGCTGAAAGAAATCCGAAAAGACTTAGGCAACGGAAAACAAATGAACCGCCTGTTACAAGGAGATGTGGGAAGCGGAAAAACATTAGTAGCATTAATGGCAATGTTAATGGCTTTGGATAATGGATTCCAAGCTTGCTTAATGGCTCCGACAGAGATATTAGCCTCTCAACATTTTCTAAGCATTAAAGAAATGACAGAGGGCTTAGGTATCGACATCGAATTACTGACCGGCTCTACAAAAACTGCAAAACGAAGAGAAATTCACGAAAAGTTGGAGTCAGGGAAATTGGATATTATTATTGGAACGCACGCTTTACTAGAAGATAAAGTTGTTTTTCGTAATCTGGGACTTGCCGTAATTGATGAACAACACCGGTTCGGTGTGGCACAACGGGCTAAACTATGGAGAAAAAATAGTATTCCGCCACATATTCTTGTGATGACGG
>JALTUD010000631.1 GCA_027047735.1 Flavobacteriales bacterium
ATTCCAAAGCCAAACTCCGCATCATTATTGGCAATGCTCGTTTTTCGATACTCACCGTAGCTATGGCTACGTTTGCGTGTCTCAAAACTGTGCTAGACCAATACTAATGCGTATTTTGACTTTTCATTACGAAATCACTTGCGGATTTAAGGTTTAACTATTCTTGCTCTTATAAATCTGTATATTACCCATAATAAACCTATTAATGAAATGATTAATTTTACGACTGCTTTTAAAACCATTTTACTTAAGATTATCAAGCCAGACTCATAATTTTATCCATAATACTATGTGCCAATTCATCGGCTTTTTCCTTGCTTTTGCTTTCGGAATAGATTCTAATAATAGGTTCGGTATTGCTTTTACGTAAGTGTACCCATTCTTTATCAAAGTAAATTTTAACACCATCAATGGTGTCTATTTCGTATGATTTATATTCTTTAGCAATAGAATCTAATAAAGCATCAACATCCATTTGAGGATTTAATTCAATTTTATTCTTAGAAATGGTATATTGCGGGTAGCTGTTTTTTAATTCCGATGCTTTCACTTTACTCTTAGCTAAATGCGTTAGAAATAAAGCTACTCCCACAAGAGCATCTCTACCGTAATGAAGTTCCGGATAAATAATACCTCCGTTGCCTTCTCCCCCGATTACTGCATCAACATCTTTCATCATTTTAACCACATTTACTTCACCTACGGCAGAAGCTTTATATGTTCCTCCGTTCTGTTCGGTAACATCTCTCAAAGCACGTGTAGAAGATAGATTGGAAACCGTGTTTCCTTTCGTATTTTTTAAGACATAATCGGCAACTGCAACCAATGTATATTCTTCGCCGAACATAGTTCCATCTTCATTTACAAAAGCTAATCTATCCACATCCGGGTCAACAACAATACCCAAATCGGCTTTGGTTTCTATTATTTTAGTTGAAATTTCTGTCAAATTTTCCGGAAGAGGTTCCGGGTTGTGCGGAAATTCCCCGTTGGGTTCACAATACAGTTCAATAACGTTTTTTACACCTAAAGCTCTTAATAAAGCCGGGATAAAAATTCCTCCCGTACTGTTTACACAATCACAAACGATTTTAAAATCAGCTTTTTCAATTGCTTCTTTATTCACTAAAGGTAAATTAAGAACGGCATCAATATGTTTTTGAAGGTAAGAATCATCTCTTTTTACCTTTCCCAAATTATCCACATCTGCAAAATTAAAATCTTCACGTTCTGCGGTCTCTAATATTTTTTTACCCTCTTTATCAGAAATAAATTCCCCTTTTTCATTGAGTAATTTTAAAGCATTCCATTGTTTTGGGTTATGGCTTGCCGTAAGTATAATTCCACCTTGAGCCTTTTCCATTGGAACGGCAATTTCCACAGTCGGAGTAGTAGATAAATCCAAATCTACTACATCTATTCCCAATCCTTGCAACGTACCGATGCAAAGGCGTTTGACCATTTCTCCCGATATTCTGGCATCTCTTCCCACCACTACCTTAGGTCGAATATCTTTATGATTAGCTTTTATCCATTCCCCGTATGAAGCTGTAAATTTAACTACATCCAAAGGCGTTAGGTTATCACTTGTTGTTCCACCTATCGTACCTCTTATTCCTGATATTGATTTGATTAATGTCATCGTTTTATAATTTTGATGTAAAAATAAAGGAATATAAGCTACACTTTTGCAAAAGTTATAATTAGAAATAAAAAACAGACTGTTGAAAAATTTTAGCTTTCTTCATTTCTTTTTGATTTTACAGGACCTAGTTCATAACCGAATAATGCTAATACTTGATTTACTTTATCCATTCGTAAACTTTGTTTTCCTTGCTCTAACTCTCTAATAAACCTTAATCCAACACCGGCTTTATAAGAGAGGTCTTCTTGTGTTAATCCCAAAGATTTTCTTCTTTTTTTAACAAACTGACTTAGTTGATTCATAAAATTATACCTTATCGGGTATAAAATAACCAATAATTACCTTAATTATACCCGATAAGGTATAATATAAATTTAAGTAATGATGAAAATAATTTATCTGAATAACTGCACCGTACCGGTTTTTGTTATAGAATTTTTAGAATAAGATGTAGCGGTAATTATATAATAATAAGTACCCGCAGGAACTTTTTGACCCGCCGGAAAAGTAACACCGTCCCAATAACCGTTTACACCCCACCAACGAAAAATAATTTCTCCCCATCTGTTGTAGATTGCCCCATCTACTTTTTCTATGTTGGTGTATTTAGGTCTGAAAACATCATTAATACCATCACCGTTAGGTGTAAAAACATTAGGTACTTCTACCTTCGCAGAATCTTGAGCATAAGAAAATTGAATACCAAAAAATAAAACTCCTGTTAAAACAAAAAGCTTTAGTATTTGACCTGTATTTTCTTTAATATGTGCTAACATTTGTAACAAATGTAATATTTTTAATTAAAAACTATAAGTTGTATTCCATAACATTATCAATTTCTCTGACAAAAATAGTAATTTGCGTAACTTTTGTTGCTTGCCGGCAAAACAAGGCACTATATATTTGCCTTAAATCAAAAAATGATAAAAACACATGAAGTCTATCCGTTTAAAAAGATATTTTCCTATACTAGATTGGCTACCCAACTATTCGAAAAAAGATTTTATAGCTGATTTACCCGCCGGATTAACTGTTGGAGTTATGCTTATTCCCCAAGGAATCGCTTATGCTCTTATAGCTAAATTGCCACCTATTTACGGATTATATGCATCACTAGTTCCGCAGGTTATATACGCCATATTCGGAACATCCCGCCAATTAGCCGTTGGTCCGGTTGCAATGGATTCATTAATTGTGGCAGCTGGTATCACGGCAATTGGAAGTGTATCTCCTGATCAATACATTACTATGGCAATAGCTTTAGCTTTTATGATGGGAATTATACAGTTTTCATTAGGTATTTTTCGGTTGGGTTTTTTGGTTAGTTTTTTATCAAAACCTGTCATTAGCGGTTTTACATCCGCTGCGGCAATTATAATTGGACTTAATCAATTTAAACATCTATTTGGAACTAACATAGAAAGAAGCAATCAAGTACATATATTGCTATACAATACAATCAAAAAAATTCCGGAAATTAACATACCTACTTTTATCATAGGAGTAGCTTCCATATTAATGATTATAGGTTTAAAGAAATGGAATAAGAAAATACCTTCGGCTCTGATTGTGGTTATTGTCGGTATATTGGTAGTTCAGCTTTTTGGTTTAGATAAGTACGGGGTAAAAGTAGTAGAAGACATACCTAAAGGATTACCTAAATTTTCTATTCCAACCATAGATATGCAGTTTTTTTCGGAGTTGTTTAGTCTTGCTGCTACTTTAGCACTAATAGCCTTTATGGAAGCTATATCCGTAGCCAAAGCAGTAGAAGAAAAACACGATGATTACAAGGTAGATCCTAATCAAGAATTAATAGCCTTGGGATTAGGAAACATAGTAGGCTCAACATTTCAATGTTACCCTACTACAGGAGGATTTTCACGTACGGCCGTAAACGACCAATCCGGAGCAAAAACCAATATGGCTGCTGTTATTTCAGCTACTGTAATAGCACTTACTCTCCTGTATCTTACCCCTTTGTTTTATTACCTTCCTAAAAGTGTTTTAGCGGCTATTATTCTTGTAGCGGTGTATGGTTTAATCGATTTTACCTATCCGAGAGAACTTTGGAATTACAAAAAAGACGATTTATTAATGCTTTTGGTTACATTCGTTGTAACCTTGACCATAGGAATAAAAGAAGGAATAATGATAGGTGTTTTATTATCATTAGCTCTTT
>JALTUD010000632.1 GCA_027047735.1 Flavobacteriales bacterium
CTTCAGAAATATCCAGTTTTTTTAAAATTTTGTTATAGTGTTTTTTGGTAAAAGCTTCAAAATGATGCTCTATAATTTCCTCAGCTGTACGAATTTCGGCTGTTCTCTTTTTCTTCCTTAATTGAATCAACAGACATTCTTGAAGATTTCTAGCCCCAACTCCGGCCGGTTCTAAATCTTGAATTTCCTTTAACACTTCTTCAACCTCTTCCTCTGTTACCATTAAATTCTGACTAAATGCTAAATCGTCAACGATGTTATAAATATCCCTTCTCAAATAACCATCATCGTCTAAATTCCCTATAATTTGATACGCTATCTCTATTTTTTTATCATCTTTAATACGAAGTTCTATCTGTTTCTTTAATAACTCCTGAAAAGTATCACCTCCTGATAAAGGTATTGCCTTTTCATCATCATCCGCACTATAATTATTAGCGGTGGTTTTATACGAAGGAATATCATCGTCTAAATAATCATTGATATCAAAATCATCTCTTGAATCATCTAAATCCTCATTACTGTAATCTGCCTCCTCCGTATTATCCAAGCCTTCATTTACGGGTTCTTCAACACCTTCATCCAATGCAGGATTCTCTTCAATCTCTTGTTTTATTCTTTGCTCTAACTCAATCGTAGGTACTTGCAACAATTTCATCAACTGAATTTGTTGTGGTGATAATTTCTGTGTTTGTTTTAACTGAAATGTTTGTCTGAATGCCATTATATTTCCTTTTGAAGGTTGTGAGCAAATATAGTAAACTTATGACTATAATATCACACGAATAATAAAATGCTTTTATCTAATCTCGTATGTTTCTTTCTTTAATTTTTTCGTAAAGATAAAAATACTATTAAAAAAAGCATAAAAAATAACTCCTGCATGCCTTTCTAACGTATTGTCTGTAAGAAAGCTTAAGGAAACTATCAAAACAAAATACATATAAAGTTCCGGGTATTGCTTGGGAATAAACAACGGAAAATAAAAAGACACTAACCAAAACAGTAAACCAACTAAACCTAAAGCTACCATAATCGTTACGTATTGATTGTGTGCTTTCTTACGATTCCTACCATGCAAAGGAGAATTAACAGCATCGTAATAATTCAAGAACGCTTCATCAACATCTCCTGTGCCTACCCCCAACCAAAAATTCTCTTTTATAATATTTTTACCGGCTACCAAATAAAGAAACCGTTGCGTAAAAGAATGCCCATTGGGGTCTTGATGATTCCTAAAACGTTCGTATTCAAAAATAATCTCTTTTATTCTCTTTTCTATCGGTGAAAGCTGAATACAACAATTGGTTTTCCCTTCTTCAACGTTTCTAATATCTTCATCAGTCATTTGAGCCAACCCTTCTTTATCTTTTCTCAATCCTTTTGACGCCATATATCGATACAACGTCCCCCACAAAGGCTGTCCTTTTTTATCGATTGAATCAAAATCTATTTTACTTCTTTTATTCCATGCCTCGCCTAACTCTTTGGGAGCTATGTAAACCCAAACTCTGTTCCCGTTTTCTACCCAATTATCCTCTAAACGATGATGATACACTTCCCCTGATTTGGTTTGATGATCTAATTCTGAAAGTACTAATTCTCTTTTGGGAACGAAATGTTTTTGATAAATAGACTTGACATAAAAGTAAGAAAACAAAACTCCCGTCAGCAACAAAACAACCATTCCTGCCTTTATGTATGTTTTTGTATTCTTAATAAGCAACTCACCGGTAAAAACCGACAACAAAACAAATAATATGAACCAACCCGTAACCGCCTGTAACAAAATCAAGAAAAACACAAACCAAATCACTAAAGCAACACTAAACTGCTTAGAAAACAGAAAGGATTTCTTGTAGAAGAAAACTAACAAAACTATACCGAAGTTTATAAAAACACTTAATCGTATATGCGAAATAAATATCGATATATTTCTTATATCCTCCAAACTCTTATGTATAGGAAAAACCCCTAAATAAACTAGAAAACTAAATAATGAACTAAACAATAAACCGATAATAAAAGAACGAAACACAAACTTTATATATCTATCTCCAAAATTTCTACTCCCGTAAACAAGAGGCAAAAACAACAAAGGAATTTCTATTTGCAGAAACCGAAATCCGGCATCCTGATTTTCCGTATATAATAGTCCTATAATCAAACTCAAATACCCCAAAAGCAATACAGAAATTATTATTTTATTCTTTCTAAGTTCTTGAAATTTTTGATTAAAATCTTTTCGTACCACTCCTTCCAAAAACCAATTGGAAAACAACCCCACCATACCAATACTCATCAAAGCTTCACTCGTTGATAAACCTACCGCCAAAACCAACGCAAACAACCAATAGTTGACTTCAAAAAAATGAACAACGTACCATTTTACACACCCTAATAAACTTTTCCTATCTGCCAATGTTTTATCCAATTAAAAGAAATCGTTTTTCAATACACCCTACTTAAGGTTGTAAAGTCTCTTGATACAAATTCTCATCACGCAACACTTTTTTAGCTTCGTCTATAAATTCATCATGCTGTAATGAAGCCTCTACTCTACCTTTTTGATAATAGTAACGAGAAACAATTTCGTTCTCTAAAATTTCCTTTATCTCATCTTTAAAAGCATAAACATCTTCATCAAAATCAGGAGTTAATTTCTTCATTAAGGCGTCAAATTCTTCTTTGGACTTTTTCAAATATTTTTCTTTCTCCGCAACCTCTTCCAACTCTTCCAGCAGTTCCTGCGTATCGGTTGTATATTCTAACTCTCCTTTGCTTTTAACAAACTGAACAAAATCATCATATTCCTTATCCGTTAAACTAAATTCTTTTGCAGGAGCAATGGAAGGATGCGTTCTTTCATACAATGTTGAGTAGTCAAATATATAATTTTTACGAACCAATAACGTAGTTAGTTTACTGTACTCTTTTTCAGGTATTTTAATATCCGGCTCAATTCCTCTGCCGTCTTTTACCTCTCTGCCGTTTTTCGTTTTAAACACCTGAATTAGACTATCCGAAACTTTTTTTACCTTCCCATTTTCGTCTCTGTGCGAATAATCCAATTTTTGAATACATCTGCCACTAGGCGTATAGTATTTAGCCACCGTAACTTTCACTTTACTTCCGAAATTTATATCCTTGGTTTGTTGCACCAATCCTTTCCCGTAACTCGTCTGCCCAATCAATACACCTCTATCCAAATCCTGCAACGTACCCGACACAATTTCACTCGCGGAAGCAGAATAACCATTTATTAAAACAACAACAGGCATTTGTTCATCAAAAGAATTGTTTGATGTTTTGTAGCTCCTGTTCATATTCTCAATTCTCCCTTTCGTTTCAACAACCAACTCTCCTTTACCTATCCAAAAATTAACTATATTCACTGCTTCGTGTAACAAACCACCTCCATTATCTCTCAAATCAAAAATCACTTTTTTCATACCTAAGCTATCTCGCAATGTTCGCAAGGCAATACCGACATTTTTACTTGCCGTATTCGTAAAGGACGTTAACTTCACATATCCTATTTCGTTATCTATCATTCCAAAATAAGGCACTTCTTTCACCTTTATTTCCTCTCTGCTTATTGTAATTTCTTTAATTTCATCACCCCTTTGAATTTTTAAGGTCAATTTCGTTCCCGCTCCTCCTTTTAGGAGCGAACTCATATCTTTAATAGTCTTTCCTTCGGTTGAAACACCATCCACTTCCAAAATAATATCTCCGGCTTTCAAACCGCTTACCTGAGCCGGAAAACCTTCATAAGGTTCGGAAATGACAATATGTTCGCCTTTTTTCTGAATT
>JALTUD010000633.1 GCA_027047735.1 Flavobacteriales bacterium
AAATTGACGGAGAGAAAGTGAATTTTTGGTTTCTTAGACGATGAAAAAAATCTTTGCATAGCACCCGCTATGGAAATATTTTTTGAAGAAGGATAAGGAATCAAAAAACGCTTTATATCGTCTATTTCACTCGCGTTAGGGATACCAATCCCTAACGCAGAACAAAAATAATTATACCTTTCAATATAGAAATGGTATTACTCAACAATCAATTTGTCAACAGAAGTAGCACCGTCTTTTGCTACAATTTTAACCAGGTAAATTCCTTTGGAAAAATTGCTTAAATCAAAAGTTGTTTGAGTTGAATGGATATTGGTAACTGAGGCTACTTTTTGTCCGTTTATATTTAGTATGATAATTTTATCTAGCATAGTCGTTGCCGATACATTAACAATACCTTGACTCGGGTTAGGGTAAATAGAGAAGTTTCCTTTATCAATCGTAGAAACAGAAGCATATCCACCGTACACTATATCCAATTTAGCTTTAGTGTAATTATCATTTCCACTATTAGAAAAGTTGAAATAATTATTTGTTGCAGCAGTTGGGTAAGCCAGCCTAAATTGCGTAGTTCCCGTTCTGTTAATGTACGTATGCATCGATTCCGGTAAGTCAATTCGCAACCAAGAACCGTCTTCGTCAACTGTACCGTAGGTACAAGCATTTCCGGAAGCATCGGCAACACTTGTCCAATCGTTAGCGTCTAGAGTTAACGAATCTCCGAAGTAACCCGATTTAATTTCAAGCACCAATTGTTCATTGATAAGATTATTTCCCATTAATTTTTCCCGTTGAATAAAAATAGAAGCTCTTAAAATATTGGTATCAGCTCTAAGTCCATTTGTATTAAAACTCAATATACCTTTATGGTCAGCACCTACTGATAGCGAATCGGAAGAGAAAGCGGAAGTAGAAATCGTACCATTCAAAGATGAATCTGAAGCTAAAATAGTGCTGTCGGCATTTCTTAGTTGTTCCCAATAAAATTCTTTAAAATGTCTTTTGATAAACGTGTTAAATCCACTGTCGCTTAAGTGGAAAGAATCCGTACCGTTAAAATTCAGAGCTTGAGTAGGTGATGGGTAATCAGGTAATCCCCACGGAACAGTTAACGAACCGGCTTGGTAAGTTCCGTAAGGCGCAACAGTAAGCGGCGTACTTTGCCCGTAAGTGTTTTGCATCAAACCTAAGTTATTTACAAAATTCACATTATTCCATACATTTGAAGAATCAATCAAACGGTTGGTAACATCAATTAATGCAGCGTTTAATTCTTGTGCCGTTGGTGCACCCATTCCTTGCCATTTATTGTAAAAAGGATGCTGAGATGGAATAGCGAAATTTAAAATAGTTTCCTCAAAATTAGGATAGTCATAACCTGCAATTAATATTTGAAGGTTAGGATTGATACTCAATATAGAATCCACTCCTTTCTTTATATCTTGCATCAATGTATTGTACAGTGCTGTATTTTGAGCTTGTGTGTTTGTATTTGTCCATCCTCCTAATACATCATTTCCGCCCAAACTGAAATGTATATATTCAATACTTGGGTTGTCATTCAATGCTGTTCGCAAAGCACTCATACGATTAGGGTCGGTAAACCAATTACTGGCTTTACTTCCGTTAACGCTAAGTGTTTGAGAGCTTAGAGCGTCCATATCCGAAAAGCCAAATCGATTGAAATTTTCATTGTATGAATTAAAAGACCAACTAAAAAACGCCCAGCTGTCTCCAAGAACAAGCATTTTCTTTTCTGTTGGTTTACATTGTGCATTGAGAGTGCCGGTATAAAGTAAGGCAGAAGCTAAAAGTGTGTATAGTATTTTCATCGTTATTAAGGTTTTACTGTGATGTCGCAATTTAAAAATAAAACAGCAATAAACGAAAGGAATGTTAATAAAATAGTTTTTTAGACCGATAAATCTTGTCGTCTAAAGCAATCAATTAGATGGTCGTTTACAATTCCAATGGCTTGCAGGTAGGAATAAACAATGATAGAACCAACAAATGTAAATCCTCTTTGTTTCAGGTCTTTGCTTATGGTATCGGACAAAGATGTTTTGACAGGAATATCTTCGTGTTTTTTCCAATTATTCTCGATAGTTTTGTATTGAGTAAAACTCCAAATATATTGGTCGAAACTACCAAATTCGTCCACTGTTTTTTGAAATTGGCGAGCGTTGTTTATGGCGGATTTTATTTTTAGTTGATTTCTTATGATTCCTGAATTGTTTAGTAATTCTTTAATTTTGTTATCGTCATAGTTGGCAATTTTTTGCCAATCGAAGTTGTCAAAAGCCTGACGATAATTTTCTCTTTTTTTTAAGATGGTTAACCAACTCAATCCTGCTTGAGCTCCTTCCAAAAGAAGGAACTCAAACAAGACTAAATCATCGTGTTGAGGAACGCCCCATTCTTTGTCGTGATAGACTTTTTCTAATTCAGAATGATTTGCCCACGTACATCTTTTCACGTTTTGGTGGAATTAATTTTATAGTTTGATTATTTTTTGAGTAGTGCTTCCTTGTTCAGCGGTAACCGTAACAAAGTAAACACCTGCTTTTTCTTGGCTTAAATCAAATTCCACGATTCCTGTATTTGTATTGTTTTGGCTTTTAACAATTCTACCGGCAACGTCTCTAATTTCAATAGAAAGTACGTTGTCCACATCGTTTATGTTTACCGTTAAGTAATCTTTAACCGGGTTAGGCGAAACCAATACATTTGTCAATACATTCTCGCTGATAGCTGTATAATTAGCTTGGCAAGGTGCGTATGTTCCTTGTAAAGTAAACGCTCCTGAATTAATCGGGTCTAACCAATGTTTTAACTGTTGATTGGGATTGTTTCCATCTTGATCCCAAGCTTTTAAAAATTTACCGTATAAATCAGATTGGTTGGTAGAAGAACAACTGGAACCTCCACCGGATAAATGACCAACTATTAATCCATCTTGATTAAAAATAGGAGAGCCGGACGAACCTCCTTCTGTAACTCCGTGTCCGTTTTGAGTTGAACTCCAAACTACGCTCCAATGAGCACCATACCAACCTCCGTTATAGGTAGCTGTTCCAAGAGTGGAAGTATAAGTAGATATTTTTTTCTCGTCACCATTGGGATGATGAATCCCAACTCCAGAGTGAGAACCCGAAGTTGCTCTAGTCCAACCAGCGTAATAAGGATTATATGCCGAAGGTATAGATGAGTTAAGTTCTACCAATACAAAATCAGCCCCTGTTACTTGATATTGGTTTTGTGCAGGGTGAGTTCCCAATTCGGAAGAAGCTTTTAATTTTCCTCCGGACATGGTTTGTGAACGAGCACCATTATAATGAGCCGTTACACCGGGTTGGCAAGTAGGTCTTTGGTAATTAAAGTACCACGTGTGGTGAGTTATATCAGCGTTACCGGTAGGTGTTCCACAATGGTTAGCTGTTAGTATGTAAGGTTTACAATCGCCTGCTGTATTGTTTACAACCGAAGCAGAACAAACATAACCGCTGTTTCCGATTAAGAAAACGTAGTGAACAACAGCATCTCTTTGTTTTTCCCAACCGTTAATCTCATCACAGGCAACATCTACTTCACAAGCTTGTGCTTTTGTGTAGTTGACAGCACCGGCATCTCTAAATCCTGTAATTCTATCTTCTACACCTCGATAGTAATATGCTACGTTATTAATTTCAATCGTTGGAAGTTTCGTGCTTCCTTTAGGCATATAATATTCAAGTGTGAGCAATTCTCCTTCTATCATTTCCATAGATTGGAAACTTGGAGTATTGGAAGTGTAAGCACCTACATACTGAGCATGA
>JALTUD010000634.1 GCA_027047735.1 Flavobacteriales bacterium
AATAGGTCTGAATCTCGCTCTACCGGCCTCTACGGCAGCTTTTCTAATATTCATACCTTGCTCTAAATACCTATTGTATTGGTCTAAGAACACTACTGCATCATTCACTAAAATCCCCACCAAACCGATAATTCCAAAGAAACTGAACATAGAAAAAGGAATTCCTTTTATTCCGTGACCGATTAAAGCACTAAAAATTCCAATCGGAATCATCATCATAATCAATCGGGCTTGATAGAATGACGAGAAATTTAAAGATAAGATGATTAAAATAAATAAAATAGCCAATCCGAACGAACGCAGTAAGCTCACCATTGACTCTTGAGCTTTTTCAGCTTGCCCTTTCACCGAATAATGAACATTCTGAAATTCATCTTGGAGATTGTCTAAAATTTTAGTTTGAATCTTATCATTTACTTCTTTTGACAACTCGCTGTCATATAAAGAACCGATGATACGAACTTCTTTATTTCCGTTGATATGCTTTATGGATACCTTCCCTCTTTTAATTTGATAATCGGCAATTTCTATCAGAGGTACTTCCAAGCCGTTTTGGTTTTTTATTCTCAGGTTTTCCAAATCGCCGATTGAATTTCTATCCTCCTCAGGGAAACGTGTCCAAATTTTGATTTCATCTCTACCAACAATGACACGTTGTATTTCTTTTCCGTAAAAACCGTTTCTGATTTGGCTCATTACGGTTGCTTCAGTCAGCCCCAAAAGATGAGCTTTCGGTTTTAGCTCAATGTGTATTTCACGATTTCCGATACCTGCATTATCGGTTAAATCCAATACTTCCGGCATCTTCTCAATCTCATATTTCACCCATTTTACAGCTTTCTCCAATTCATCGGAATGTGTACTTTGCAAAGAAATAGAAATATCCTTTCCAAATGGTGTATCTCCACCTATGGTAAATTTCTCCAGTTTTTTTAATGAATCAGCATTGATTCTTTTTTTCAGCTCCGATGATATTCTCGCCGTTGAAATAAAATCATTTTCCTTAATGGAAATACGCATAGATCCGGCATGACTGCCTGTCTCATTTATTCGTTGAGCTTGTCCGATATTGCTGGATACATACTTTATCAAATCGGTTCCGTACTCCTTTTTTAATTCGGCTTTATATTCATCAACGACATCATTCAAATACCAAATAAAATTTCTAGTTTTGGTTTCTCTCTCTCCCGGTTTAAAAGCTATATCTATTGAAATATCGTCAAACGGAACACCCGGAAAAAAAGCTCCTTTAATTACTCCTGCTTTTATTAACAAAAAAGTTAACAAAATAAACAATACAGGAATAAATACACTAATTCTATATTTTTTTGTCAATTTCTCTGTAAGCTTAGCATAAGAATTAGTTATTGAAGTTATGGAGTTTTCAATTCCGTTTCTAATCTTCTTATACCACGTAATTTTAGTTGGACTTAAAATTCTTTTGTGCGAAAGATGAGAAGGTAAAATCAAAAACGATTCTATCATCGAGAAAATCAAACAAGCAATAACACTAAATGCCATTTCTTCCATCATTTCCATTTGCCCACCTACAAATAACAAGAAACCAAAAGCCATAATCGTAGTTAGAATGGAAGTAAAAACAGAAGAAAGCACTTCCATCGTTCCGTCAATAGCTGCTTGTACAGCTGATTTTCCTCGTTCATAATGAGAGAAGATATTTTCAGCGATTACAATTCCATCATCCACTAAAATACCTACAACGAGTATCATCCCAAATAATGAAATCATATTTACGGTCATCCCGTAAAGCGAACCTAAAAAGAACATTCCCAAAAAGGAAAAAGGAATACCAAAAGCCACCCACATCGAAAGTCGAATACTCAAGAAAAAACCAAGTACCAAACAAACCAACAACAAGCCAAGCACCAAGTTCCCGGTAAGCATATCAATTCTTTGATCCAATAATTCGGAGAACATAAACAATTTTTGCATCTCATAACCCTCATTTTCTTCATTGAACTCCGTAATATACTCGTCTATAAAATCAGAAATCTCGCGTAAATCTTCACTCGGCAATTTCTTAATGATAAATGATACACTTCTTTTTCTGTCAACATAATTCTCTATAGCAATGTCAGCGAAAGTAAACTGTACATCGGCTACATCTTTTAGCCTCAACAAATCTCCGGAGGGTAATGTTTTTATGACAATTTTTTCAATAACAACAGGGTCGGTTGACTTTCCCAGTGAACGAATAAAAAGCTCCTCTTCTCTACCTTTTATTGTTCCGGCTGAAATATCCAGATTATTACTTTTTACTTTCTGACTAATCTCATCAAAAGTTAAGTTATATTTCAATAAATCATCGGCTCTTATATCAATAGCTATAATCTGTGGGGCATAACCAAATATCGATATTTGAGAGATTTTCTTTGACGCCAAAAAATCCCGTTCTATTTTATCGGCTTTTTCTTTGAGTAAAAATAAATCATTAGGCCCTTTCAACGTCAAATAACCAACCATTCCCCCCATACTTCCCATTCCTCGGGATTTTTGAGCAATCACAATTGGTTTTTCAGCTCCCTCCGGCATTGAAATAATACCATCAACGGCATTTTTTACATCTTGTAACAACGTATTCAAGTCTGTCCCTTCGTAGGCTTCAATATTAACTTTACATAAATTTTCAGAGGAAGTTGAGGTCGTTTCTTTTATACCTTCAATACCGACTAAAGACTCTTCTATTTTTGTGGTAATCCCCTCTTCAATTTCATCAGGCGAAGCACCGGGATAAGCTACGGTAATAAAAATTTTATTGGGATTAAGTTCCGGAAAAAATGAATGTTTCATTGTAACCAAACTCATTACTCCGGCCAAAGCGGTTATCAAGATGATGGCATTTGCCCAAATAGGATACTTTATAAAAAAGGATATAAACTTTCTCATCTTGAATTAGGAATTTAATAAAGCTACCTTATCTCCTTCTTTGGCATTCACAATTGCTTCATTTACGACCAACTCACCATCATTAAGCCCCTCTACCAAAACAGTTTTGTCTTGACGTGTAATTATCTTCACTCTTTTTTTATGCAATTGATTGTTTTTATCCACTACAAACACCATATCTTTACCGAAAATAGCTGTCCGCGGTAACTCAACACCCTTAGATACAGAGTTACATAATATCTCCGACTCCAAATACATTCCATTATAAAGTGGAACTTCGGAATTATTAATTCCTACGAAAACGGGAATCGTTTGTGTTACTGGGTTCACGTACTCCCCTACTCTAATTATTTTCCCTAAAATAGTATCGTTTTCGTTATTCTTTAATCGAACCTTCAACCCTTTTTTTATTAAGTCGAGATTCTGAGCCAATACCGGTATTTCAATTTCCAACTTACCTTCTCGCAGTACTTTTATAACCACCATGCCCGGAGCAACAGTAGCTCCGTCATCGGCAAAGGCTTCAATTATACTACCGCTAAACGGGGCAATAACGATATATTTCTTTAGTCGTTCTTCTTCACTTTTTATGCTGTAATATTGGCTCAATACATTTCGTGAAACAATAAATCCTTTTTCTTTAACAGAAGAAAATTCAGGAAGAGGAGGCAAAGGTTGTGTCAAATCTATTTTATCAAAAAAAGCAATCCACTTATTAAAACTTTCAGGATAATCCACTTTCAAATCAGGAAGAATAGTAGTCAACAAAGAAAGAAAATTACCTTTCTTACTTTCTAAAGCCATTTTAACATCCGTATTCTTTATAGAGAACAGAACTTGCCCTTTTTGGAACTTCGTTCCCTTTTTTAACTCAATAGGAGCATGAAGAACCCCCTGAACTT
>JALTUD010000635.1 GCA_027047735.1 Flavobacteriales bacterium
TTGCATATACGCAACAACACAAAAGGATGCCGTTTCTATCCCTAACGCGAGTGAAATTGGCGGATAGAAAGTGAATTTTCAGTTCTCAGACAATGAATATTTTCTTTGCATAGCACTAGAGCTATAGCTATAGAAATAAATATAAAGAGGTTATTTCAACTTATAAACAAGCTGTAATTAACCTCTACTAAGCATGAGAGCGACAAAACCACTTTGTGTTCTTATTTTCATTTCGTATTAAGGATATGTCCCCTAACGCAATCGAAACAATACTTACAATCTGCAATAATACATAAAAAAATGACTGTTCGAAACATCGGAAACAGATAAAATCGAGATACGAGCAAGTGTCCCTTATTTACCTCGTTTAGAAACTCTTTTGAAGTTTCCTCGTTTGTTTCCTCTTTTTCCTTTATCGGTTTTAGTTTTATGTTGCTCTTCTAACCACTTAGGCTTTGACGATTTACCGGGTTTTCTTTTCAGTAAACGCTCCAACAAAGTCGGGTCTTTAGCCTTCGATAAAGCTTTGCGAATCCATTCTTGATTATCTTTTTTATACCAAAAGAAGAAACGATGTTGCTTTTTCTTTTCCTCCGGAGATTTTGGCGTATAATACGGTTTCAAGGTATAAGGGTGATATCCCGAATAATAAATCACCGTAGCCACAGTCATAGGAGTTGGCGTAAAATCCTGTACTTGCTCTAACTCAAACCCCAAATCCTTGGTTTCCACCGCAAGATTAGCCATATCTTCTTCCTCGCACCCGGGATGACTCGATATGAAATAAGGTATCAATCGTTGATTTAAGTTAAACTTATCGTCTATCTTATCGTATATTTTTTTAAACTCTTTAAAATGTTTAAACTCAGGTTTACGCATCAAACGCAATGTTCCCGATGCAGTATGTTCAGGAGCAACCTTCAAACGGCCGGAAACATGTCGCTTTTGTAATTGTTCCATATACCTTCGCATATCTTCTTTATCTCCTTTTTTATTGTAGCTTGGAGTCAATAAATCATAGCGAATACCACTACCGACAAAGGCTTTTTTTACCTTCGGGTGAGCATCTACTTTTTTGTATAACTCAGTCATTGCACTATGATTGGTATCTAAATTAGAGCAAACTACAGGATGAATACAAGAAGGGGTAACGCATTTATCACAAATCGATAAATCCTTGCCTTTTAGTTTATACATATTGGCGGAAGGGCCACCAATATCAGAAATATAACCTTTAAAATCTTCCATTTCCGTTACCTTGTCCACTTCTTTCAAGATGGATTTTTCCGAACGACTGGCAATAAACTTTCCTTGATGAGCTGAAATAGTACAAAAACTACAACCACCAAAACAGCCCCTATGCATATTGATAGAGAATTTAATCATCTCATACGCAGGTATAGGCCCTCGTTTTTTGTATTTCGGATGAGGCAAGCGTGTGTAAGGCAAATCAAAAGAATTATCAATTTCTTTTTCCGTCATTGTCGGGAATGGAGGATTTATGATTAAATTCTCATCTCCGATTTTTTGTATAATCCTCTTGGCATACGTTTTATTTGATTCTTGTTCAACGTGCTTAAAATTAGCCGCAAAAGCTTTTTTATCTTGTAAACAAAGTTCATGTGAATTTAATTCTAAATCTTCCCATTTTTTATTCTTAGGTATTCCTTTTTCTTGCGATCGTAAATAAGCAGTTTGCTTCACCATAGTTAATTGATGAAAAGGAACACCTTTTTTTAATAATTGCAAGACTTCTCTAAGTGGTTGTTCCCCCATTCCATAGACTAATAAATCAGCATTACTGGTAGCAAGAATAGAAGGCATCAATTTATCTGACCAATAATCGTAGTGCGTAACTCTTCTGAGAGAGGCTTCTATTCCACCAATTAAAACAGGAACATCGGGATAGAGTTTTTTTATAACATTAGCATAAGTATTTACAGCATAATCGGGGCGATGTCCTGCTTTGCCTCCTGCGGTGTAAGCATCGGTAGAACGTCGTCTTTTGCCGGCGGTATAATGGTTGACCATAGTGTCCATACAGCCGGCAGTAATACCAAAGAAATATTTAGGTTTACCGAATTTTTTAAAATCTCTTAAATCGTCTTGCCAATTAGGTTGAGCTATAATAGCGACTTTAAAGCCTTCACTCTCGATAATTCTACCGATAACAGCCGTACCGAAAGAAGGGTGGTCGACATAGGAGTCTCCGGAAATGATGACAACATCCAATTCGTCCCAATCTCTTTTTTTTACTTCCTTCATTGTTGTAGGTAACCAATCCGTTATAGGTCTTTTGTTTTCCATTAAATAGTGTGTCGTGTAATTTTATATACCCTTAAACCGCAAATTTCGTTTAAAAAAAACTGTAATTGTGTAAAAACACACGAAAAAATCAAAAAAAGTTTTGAATAAATAATTTTCGTCTTATCTTTGCGGTTCTATACTTGAGTTGGAAAATTAAATTTAATACATAAAAACAAAAACATAATATGTTACAAATACCTGTAAAAGAAGGAGAGTCTATTGAAAGAGCTCTTAAAAGATACAAAAAGAAATTTGATAGAACTAAAGTTTTGAGACAGTTACGTGCTCGTAAACAGTTCACAAAACCTTCTGTTATTAGAAGACAACAAAAAATTAAAGCAGCTTACGTTGAGAATTTAAGAAGACAAGAGGCTTAAACAAAGTTGATGCTTACTTGGTAAACCTATGCGTTTATTATTATTAGGGGTACTTAACGCTTTATTTGATAAGATTAAAAAAGAGGAAACTTGATGAGTTTCCTCTTTTTTGTTTATACCTTATTTTACACATTATTTTTGTATTAAAATTATTGAACCTTTATTTTATGATAGTTAATACCATTTAAACATTGAAAAGAGCCTTATATATAGCAAAAGTCTTGATATATTTGCGTTGGTGGTAATTGAGGCAATAATCTAATATAGTGAAAGAGAAACAATTAAAAGGAAAACTTCACTTGCATTCAGAGCAAGGGATGGAAGGCGGATACCTGTCTTTAATTGACATTAAATTCATTGATTTTAAAGTTCCAATACATGGTCTTCAAGAAAATAGAAAGGTCTATGATAGCAAATATGGACTCAGAAACGGTATAACTTCCAATCCAGAAATGTTGCTTAAGGGCTCATGGATTCCACTTAGAGATCCCATGCTTGATGATCCTGACTACAGGATTTCATCTTTATGGCTTGGAGAGGAGCGTGGAGATTTTGAGGCAGATAAACGGCTAATGAAGAAATATCGGTTCAAACTTTTTTACACGGAAGACAAAGCAAACCAAACTTATGGTGTAGGAAATTGGAAATTCACTAAACCATACTCAGAAATTCAATTGAATAGTGGTGAAATTATTATGATGGGAGGAACTCCTGAGAGCTCTCCCAGTAGACCATATTCTATACCAACTTCAGACCTTGTAAGAGTGACGGTAGAATGGAGTGATGGTACAATTGAAGAAAAGAGATTATCAAATTCACTATATATTGAAAGCTGGAGCTATGAAGGCTTACATAGGTTAAATGAAGATGATTTTATAAAAGTATTGGAACCTAGTTCTGAAGAAATTATCTGTCAAGGTATAGTGAATAAAATTCCCTTAAGGATTTTCAGCCAAACTCTAGAAGGTCATTTTAATCAGGATACATTGAATTGGAGAAATTTCTTTAGACAAGGATATATTGCAGAAGTAATAAGAGAAATAAAAACTACCACCAACAATGGCTAAAATTCATTTGGGGTGAAGTGGTAACCCGAAAGAGATGAGCGTTGAATAAAG
>JALTUD010000636.1 GCA_027047735.1 Flavobacteriales bacterium
TGGAAGGCTCTCTTGTTCGCGGAAGCTTAGCTTTATGCGACAACGCAGTACTAAAAATGGGAGCAAAAATTTACGGAGGAACAACCATAGGTAAATATTCCAAAGTAGGTGGAGAAGTCGGAAACTCCGTCATTCAGGACTATACCAATAAAGGACACGACGGATATTTGGGCAATAGTGTTTTGGGAGAATGGTGCAATTTAGGTGCAGACACCAATACTTCAAACCTGAAAAATAATTACAGTAATGTAAGAGTTTGGAGTTACAAGGACAATAAACCGGTCGATACGGGGTTACAGTTTTGCGGACTCATAATGGGCGACCATTCCAAAAGTGGTATCAACACAATGTTCAATACCGGAACGGTATCAGGTGTTTTTGCTAATATTTTTGGAGGTGATTTCCCTCAAAAATTCATACCTTCGTTTTCTTGGGGCGGTGCGAAAGGTTGGGACACCTACAAATTAGACAAAGCCTTTGAAGTTGCTGAACGCGTAATGAAAAGAAGAAATGTAGAATTAACTGAAGCCGATAAAGAAATTATTCGCCACTTATTTGCCTTTTCCAAGCAATACAGAAAGACGAATCAACAAACGGTTTTGAATTAAATAAAATTTTAAAATGACTAAAATAAAATTTGGAACAGATGGCTGGAGAGCTATCATCGCAAAAGAATTTACCGTAGATAATGTGGCAAGAGTGTCAACGGCTACGGCAAAATGGGTAAAAGACAACTACAAAATTCCAAGTATTGTCGTTGGGCATGACTGTCGTTTTGCAGGGGAATTATTTGCTGAAACAGCAGCTAAAGTTTTTGCCTCTCAAGGAATAAAAGTCTATTTAGCCAAAGGGTTTGTTTCTACCCCAATGGTTTCTTTAGGTTGCGTAAAATTACAAACTTCTCTAGGTGTTGTCCTTACGGCAAGCCATAATCCGCCGTCTTATAACGGTTACAAACTAAAAGCTCACTTCGGAGGGCCTTTATCCCCAGAAGGAGTGCAAGAAATTGAGGATATTATTCCCGAAAAAAACACAATAGATTTAGATGCTCTAAGCATACAAGAGTTTGTAGATAACGGCACAATAGAATATGTGGATTTAGAAACCATGTACATCAATCACGTTAAAGAGCACTTTGACTTAGACGCGATAAAAAACTCAGGCTTACACTTTGCTTACGATGCGATGTATGGAGCAGGACAAAATGTATTAAAAAAACTACTGCCCGAAATGTCTTTTCTACATTGCGAATACAATCCTTCGTTTATGGGACAAGCACCCGAACCTATTGCTAAAAACTTAACCGAATTTTCTGAATTTATTCGCAAAGACGGAACTATCGCGGCAGGTTTGGCTACGGATGGAGATGCAGACCGAATCGGTTTATTAAATTCCAAAGGTGAATTTGTAGATTCTCATCATATTCTTCTTTTACTGATGACTTACTTGTACAAAGTAAAAGGAATGAAAGGAAAAATAGTCGTTGCAGCGTCAACCACGCCACGTGTTATTCGCTTGGCTAAAAAATGGGGACTGCCAAACGATGAAGTTCAAATCGGATTTAAGCACATAGCGAAACAAATGGTCAATGAAGACGTTTTGGTTGGCGGTGAAGAATCCGGAGGAATTGCTATCAAAGGTCATATTCCTGAACGTGACGGAATTTGGATGGGATTAGTCATTTTTGAATACATGGCTAAAACCGGAAAAACGTTGGAAGAATTAGTCAATGAAATTTATGAGCTGGTTGGTGAATTTAAATATTGGAGAGATGATTTGCACTTACCGGAAGAAGTAAAGCAAGAAGTCATAAAAAATTGTAAAGCCGACAAATACAAATCTTTCGGGGACTATAAAGTTCAAGAATTGCAAACCATTGATGGATTCAAATACATCTTTAATGATGATGAATGGCTAATGATTCGACCTTCGGGAACTGAACCGGTTTTGAGAGCTTATGCCGAAAGTAAAACACTAGATGGAGCTAAAGCTATCTTGGCAGCAGCTAAAAAAGAATTGGGAATAGCTTAATCTTTTCCCTTTATAAAACAACTTTATTACTTCAAAGCAATATTTCCCCAAAGAGAAACGTTGCTTTGAAAGATATTGTATTAATAGTTGTAATGAAAAAAATAATCCTTCTCTATTTTTTAACGCTGTTTTCCTTTGTTGCTCAAAGTCAACAGATGGAAAACTTGCGTGATTTTGACAGAAGAAAATACCACTTTGGATTTGCTTTGGGATATAACACCAGTGATTTCTATTTGGACAGAAATGTAAAGCTAGATTATCAAAGAGACTCTCTACTTGTCTTAGAAGTTCAAAAAAAGCCGGGATTTAATTTGGGAATAGTTTCCTCTCTCGACTTACTTCCTACTTTTAAAATTCGTTTTCTTCCCACTTTATCTTTTCAAGAACGGGTATTGGAATATACGTATGCTAAATTCCCCGATACAACTGAACATTGGAATAAAAAAGTAGAATCAACCTACCTTGATTTTCCTTTGTTGATGAAATTTAGAACGGAACGTATCAAAAATTTTGCTGCCTATTTTGTTGCCGGAGGAAGATACGGAATGGATATGGCTTCCAACAAAGATGTTGAAAATGCCAATGCTCCTCTGAAAGACCAAATCGTAAAGATTACCAAAGCCGATTACGGAATGGAAATTGGCGGGGGAATGGATTTTTTCTTGGAGTACTTTAAATTCGGTATAGAGCTTAAACTCTCCACAGGGTTTAAAAATGTTTTGATACAGGAAAACACTAAATTCTCTACCCCAATTGACAAATTACGCACAAGAGTTTGGACGTTTTCACTCACATTTGAAGGTTGATGGGGATAATTATTCGCAATAGCATCAAAGCCACAGCCATTAATTATGTAGGTGTTATTCTAGGAGCAATTAGCATTCTGTTCATTCAAACAAAAGTGCTTACTCCCGACCAAATTGGAGAAGTTCGCTTGCTATTAGACAAAGCTGTTTTGGTACTCCCTCTTGTTCTGTTTGGAATGGATACGGTATCCTCTCGTTTCTATTTCCATTTTGAAAAAGATGCACGTTCTTATTCCCGTTTTTGGACGATGTTGATCTCCATTCCCTTTGTCTTATCCTGTACTTTGTTTATCATTACCTACCCTTTTAACGTTCATCACTTTTGGTTAATTTCTATTATTCTTGTCTCATACTCTTATTCCTTAATCATTGAAGCGTACTTAACGACAAAGGCAAAAATTGCTTATCCTACTTTTTTACGTGCTGTTCTGTTTCGATTGGTGTATTTAGGTGCGGTTATATTGTATTACTATCAAGTTATTTCTTTTCGTACGGTATTGCTAACTTTTACTTTTTGGCATGTTTTGCACTTGATACTACTACTGCTCTATCTCCACAAATATCTAACCTTTTCTTTTCACCCTGATTTTTCATTTTGGAAACACGAACAGTTTAAGGAAATAATGACGTTTAGTTCTTTCTTGCTCGTAGGAGCCAGTAGTGCTGTTTTGGTTGCTCGATTAGATACGGTAATGTTAGAAGGGATTACGAGTAGTCAAGCCTTTGTAGGGATATATACGATTGGTTTGAGTATAGCCGCTTTTATTGAGATGCCCAAACGTCCTGTTGCTCAAATTGCCATTCCGATTTTATCGAAAGATTTAGCAAATAACGAACTCGAAAAAGTAGATATTCTTTATAAAAAATCTGCTCTTAACTTATTGATTATTTCTTGTACCTTATTTAGCTTGATTTGGATTAACATTGATTTTATTTTTGAACATATCCCCAACGGCGAAATTT
>JALTUD010000637.1 GCA_027047735.1 Flavobacteriales bacterium
TTCTCTTGCTTGCTTTGGTAGGAACAGCAATGGCAGTACTTTTGTTCAATCAATTGATTAAAATCAGTTCGCCTGTTTTTGCTTCTTCCGTAACTTATTTTATTCCCATAGTGGCTATGTCTATCGGGTTTTTTATCGGAGAAAGTATTACACCGATGCAAGTGATAGGTATGTTTGTATTGATTGGTGGCGTGTTGATTGTTAATAGAGGGTAGATATTCGTTGTTTTGAGTAGTAGCAAATATTTTCATCATCTAAAGAAACTAAAACTCACTTTCTTGCACTTATTTCATTCCGCGTTAGGGATTGGTATCCCTAACATGAATAAAATAGAAAGCATAAAGCGTTTTTATTTTCCTTATCCTTCTTCAAAATTATTTTCCATAGCTGGGGCTATGCTCAATGCAATGAACTTTATGGAGAATTTGAAGAATTTATTTTTTTCAAGACTTAGGCGTAAAATTTTTGTTGTAACGGGTTACTACAAAATTTTACAACAACAGTATTGGAAAAAAGAAAGATTCAAAAATTCTTAAAGTTTGTTGTTTTGAGAATAAGCAAAAGAATTTTTCATCGTCTAAGAAAACTAAAATTCACTTTCTTGCTTCCAATTTTATCCACGTTAGGGATTGTATCCCTAACACGAAATGAAAGTAAGCACATAAAGCGGTTTTGTCGCCCTCATACTTCTTCATATTTTATTTCCATAGCTGGGGCTATGCAAATAAAATATTCATCGTCTGAGAACTACAAACTCCACTTTCTATGCACTCATTCCACTTGCGTTAGGGATAGAACGGCGTGTTTGAGCTCTTTTTTGCTTGCTTGCTGTTTGCAAGCAAAAAAAGCGAGTAGTGATAGCCCGACCCTCACAGCTAAAAAGAGCGTTCCCTGCAAGGGTATGCTCTTTTTAGCTGTGAGGGGAACGCCCAAACTTTTATCGAAGCATTCGCAACGCTCGATTTACTCCGTTTACCAGTTTATCGACCTCTTCTTTCGTGTTGTAAAAAGCAAAGGAAGCTCTAATTGTTCCGGGTATTTCAAAAAACTGCATCAAAGGTTGCGTGCAATGATGTCCTGTTCTCACGGCGATGCCCAATTGGTCGATAATGGTGCCGACATCAAAGGGGTGAACATCGTCAAAAACAAACGAAATAACCGAAGTTTTGTGTTCGGCAGTACCGATTATCCGTAGTCCTTCAATCGTTAATAGTTCTTGTGTAGCGTATTCTAACAGTTCTTTTTCTTGATGCTCGATAGTTTCAAAACCGACCGAACGAATGTATTTGATTGCTTCGCCCAAGCCGATTCCTCCCACAATATTTGGTGTTCCTGCCTCAAATTTATGCGGAAGACAATTGTAAGTGGTTTTTTCAAAAGTTACCTCTTTAATCATATCGCCACCACCTTGATAGGGAGGAAGTTCGTTTAGCAATTCCTCTTTCCCGTACAACACACCCACGCCTGTCGGGGCAAACATCTTATGTCCCGAAAAAGCAAGAAAATCTACGTCTAATTCCTGAACATTTATGGGCGTATGAGCAATGGATTGAGCGGCGTCGATAAGTACTTTTACGTTATGCTTATGAGCAATGGAAATAATTCTTTCAATCGGGTTTATCGTGCCTAATGTGTTAGAAATATGATTAACCGCAATGATTTTAGTATTCGGAGAGATTAGCGACTCCAACTCCTCAATCAACAGTTCCCCCTTTTTGTTGATGGGTAATACTTTAAGGTTAGCCCCGCGTTCTTCGCACACCATTTGCCACGGCACAATATTACTATGATGCTCCATCGCCGAAACAATTACCTCGTCGCCCTTTTTCAAAAATTGCTTAGCAAAACTATTCGCCAGCAGATTGATACTATCGGTCGTTCCCTTTGTGAAAATAATCTCATTGCTGTTTTTCGCCCCGATAAAATCCCTTGTCAATTCCCTTGCTTTCTCGTATTTCGTAGTCGCTTCCTGACTCAAGGTATGCACGCCCCGGTGAATATTACTATTTTCATTCCTGTAAAATTCCTCAACCGCCCGAATCACTTGCAAAGGCTTTTGCGTAGTCGCTCCGTTATCCAAATACACCAAATCCTTCCCCTTAATTTTTCTCGAAAGAATAGGGAAATCTTCTCTAATATCTTCAATAGTTCTTGTCATAATCATATCGTTAAATTAATATTTTGGGCGTTCCCCTTTTCCGCTAAAGACACATATCGCTGTCGCTAAACGTGTCTTTAGCAGAAAAGGGTCGGGCTATCACTACTCACTCTTTTGTGTTGCATAAGTGCAACAACACAAAAGGAGTTCAAACACGCCGTTCTATCCCTAACGCAGTTGAAATAAGTGCGAAGAAAATGGAATTTAGTATTCTTAGACGATGAATATTTTCTTTGCATAGCACCAGCTATGGAAATAAAATATGAAGAAGTATAAGGATACTAAAAACATTTTATTGTGCTTAGATTAACTGCGTTAGGGATACCAATCCCTAACGCGAGCGAAATAAGTGCAAGAAAATAAGAACGTTTTATGTTTTCAATTTTATTCACGTTAGGGGTACCAATCCCTAACGCGAGGAATATACCCGACAGCACAAAAGTACAAGTAAAAGTCAAGAAAAGGGTTAACAAAAGTTACAAATAAACAAAAGGCTATAAAGTAGGATAAAAAGCCTCTTCAATATGTTCTATGGTAAAGGAGTTACCGTCAATGAGAATAAGAACCAAATCAAAACGGGCTTCACAATCCAAATCTCTTTGTACGATGTAGTGATGTCCCGCATTTACAATTCTTTTTTGTTGACCGGTAGAAACCAAGTCGCCTATTTCCTCTGAAAAATAATCTTTTTTAGATCGGGTTTTAACTTCTATAAAAACAACAAAGTCCTCTTTTTGAGCAATAATATCTATCTCGGCTTTATTGTAAAACCAATTGCGTTCCAAAATAGTGTAGCCGTTCCGTTTCAAAAAGGAAACAGTCAATTGCTCACCTTTGTTACCGGTTTGTTTAGTAGTTGGGGCTTTCGGGTTCGTCAACTTTTTGAATGTCGGGTTTGATTAAAGTCGGGTCTTGTTCGTCCTTGCGTTTGTAATAGCCTTCAATATAGTTATCTCCATCGTAGTAGTGAATTACATAAATACGCATCCCTCTTATCTCAGGCGATTCGCAAGTGTAAGCATCATTGAGCTTAGGAGCGGTAAAGTTTATAGAATAATGTTTTCCATCTTTAAAAAACAGTTCTACTCCCGTTACGCGGTTAGGTTTAGAACTCAAAATTCTGCAACTCACAAAATTAGAGTCTTTTGCCACTGCTTTATAGAGTTTTCTGTATTTCTTACCGGCATACTTTTTTATGTCCAACTGTCCGTAGGAAGCAGAAAATAAACTCGATAAAAGGAGAATAAAAATGATGTTAAAAAGTGTTTTCATAACAATAAATGAAATTTATTAAGTTCAAATGTAGTAAGAACTTGGCGAAAAAGCCTCATTTAAGCAGAAAAAAGTAATATTTCCTTAATTTGTGCTTTTTTCTTCCGTAAAATATTTACGGGGTTAACGTTTATATTTGCCGGAAATCATCTATGTTTTTGGAGTGAAATAGACTACCTTTATGCGTATGAAGAAAAACAGCAAAACCATAGAACTTTTTCCTGCAAGTACCGAAACGGAATTGGCTTTGTCTTTTGTAGATGAGGGGATTTCGGCAGGATTCCCTTCTCCTGCATTAGACTTTGTAGATGTAAGCATCGATTTAAACAAGCATTTAATAAAACATCCGTCAGCTACTTTCTATGGTCGTGTAAAAGGTTTTTCGCTCAAAAACGCGGGAATAGACGATGGTGATTTAATGATTATTGACCGGAGTTTAGAACCGGTGCATGGTAAAATTGCGGTGTGCTTTATCGATGGAGAATTTACCGCCAAACGTTTACATATAAAAAATAAAGAGGTGTGGTTGATGCCCGAAAACGAAGCGTATTCGCCCATAAAAGTAACCGAAAGTAACGAGCTCATCATTTGGGGAATCGTAACACACGTCATAAAAAGTTTTTAACTATGTATGCCTTGGTCGATTGTAATAATTTTTATGCTTCATGCGAACGTCTTTTCCGCCCTGATTTAATCGGAAAACCCATTGTGATTTTGTCCAATAATGACGGTTGCGTAATAGCAAGAAGTAATGAAGCAAAAGCCGTGGGTATTCCCATGGGAGCTCCGGCATATCAATACGAAAAAGCATTTAAAGAAAAAGGAGTGCATGTCTTTTCTGCTAATTTTACCTTGTACGGAGATATGAGCAATCGTGTAATGACGGTTTTATCTGATTATTCTCCCGATATGGAAATTTACAGCATCGACGAGGCGTTTCTAAAACTCCAAGGGTTCGATTATTTTGATTTACCGGAGTATGGAAAAAATATGCGAACTAAAGTTACACAATGGACAGGTATTCCTGTTAGCGTAGGAATAGCACCCACAAAGACCTTGGCTAAATTAGCAAATCAAATAGCCAAAAAGTTCCCAAGTGAAACGGGCGGAACTTACGTGATTGACAACGAAGAAAAACGCATAAAAGCATTAAAATGGCTGAAAATAAATGATGTGTGGGGGATTGGCAGGCAACATGCTAAACGATTACAAGCGATGGGCGTACATACTGCCTTCGATTTTATCGGTTTGGAAGATAGTAATGTCAAAAAAATGATGTCAGTCGTTGGGTTGCGAACCAAAAAAGAGTTAGAAGGGCAGTCGGTTTTAGGGTTAGAACAAGTACAAGTCAAGCAAAGTATAGCAACCACTAGAAGTTTTGAATCCAATTATACCGAGTTGGAACAATTGTCGGAGCGAATTGCGACTTTTGCTTCTTTTTGTGCCGAAAAATTGCGAAAACAAAAAATGTGTTGTCGTTCGGTGGCAGTGTTTATTCAAACGAACAAAAACAGAAAAGATTTACCTCAATATAATCGTAAACTTCTCTTAAAGCTTCCCTTTGCAACGAACTCAACCTTGGAGTTGGTCAAATTTACCCAACAAGGATTAAAGCATATTTTTAAAAAAGGCTACGCCTATAAGAAAGCAGGTGTAATTGTACACGATTTTGTAGAAGAAAACCAAATACAGATGTCTTTATTTGCTAACAGAAATCCTCGTCATATTTCTCTTATGAAAGTCATCGATAGATTAAACCTGAACCACGGTCAACAAAAAGTCCGCTTAGCCTCTCAAGATTTACAACGCGTATGGAAAATGAAACAATTAAAGTTGTCGCCTGGATATACCACTCAATTAAATGAAGTGATAGAGATTAGAGTTTAAAAAATCAAATGTTTGAAAATAGAAAAAAAATAGATTATGAAAGCAGCAGAACTGATATTTAGAATTGCACGTGCTATCTCCACTCCCAAAATAGAAAAAGCCGCCCTTATAAGGGAAACTACTGACATACAGAGAATTATCAAACGAAGACAGTTACATCTTAAAACAACCAAAAGGGAAACATATTCTTATACAGCAGGATTGTTTTTTTCATTATAGGAATCGTATCAGTTCCAATGCTACGCACTATTTGTATGATATTCATGGAAACGTGAAATCCATGGTGCAAGATTATTTAGAACTTGACTATATTGGACAACGATATAAAAGAATTGATTATGAATATGATTTAATCAGTGGGAACGTCAACAAAGTAAGCTATCAAAAAGGAGAAAAAGACGAGTTCTTCCACAGGTATGAATACGATGCTGACAACAGAATCATCTATGCTGAAACTTCTAACAACGGTATTGACTGGGAAGAAGACGCCCATTATCAATACTACAAACACGGGCCTCTTGCAAGAACCGAAACAGGAGAGGTAAAAGTTCAGGGTACGGATTTTGCTTATACCATTCAAGGGTGGTTAAAAGGGGTTAACTCCAACACCTTAAAAAGACATAGAGACATGGGAAAAGACGGACTACAAAACACCATTAACAGCAAGGTTGCCGAAGATGTTTTTGGATTTTCTTTAGGATATTTTCATGGAGATTATAAAAAAGTTACAGAAAATGTGTAGCTTAGTGAGAGTAATTTCTTGGCAAACATTGATAACAATACGACTTTGACGGGCAATAACCTATATAACGGAAACATTAACCATATGACAACTGCCATTAAACCTTTAATGACAGGAGGTAGTGATTTGCCTCAAACCATAGTGTATAAATATGATTTATTGAATCGTATTGCCGGAGCCGAACACCTTAATGCTCAAATTGATGCTCAAAATAAATTCTTACAAGGTATTACCGATGACAAGTATAAAACGGCTTATACTTACGACCAAAACGGAAACATCACTTCCTTAAAAAGACACGACCAAAACGGGCTTATCTTTGATGATTTTACTTACCATTATCTTAATGACATCGATGCTCCAAACTCTCCGACTAACAGATTAGGCTATGTTGGGGATATTGTAACGGACAGCTTAAAAAACTTTGATATTGATAACCAAAATATTGACAACTACGTCTATAACAAAATTGGACAACTCGTTAAAGACAAGGCTGAAAATATCGATACCATTATTTGGAATAACCAAGCTAAAATTAAAGAAATTATTCAAAGTGATAACGACCCTGATTTAGAGTTTAGGTACGACCCGATGGGCAACAGAATAGCAAAAATTGTTAAACCTAAAAATAGTTCGGGATATGTATTGGGTGAGCCTAATTGGATATACACTTACTATGTAAGAGATGCACAAGGAAATGTAATGGGCGTTTACAAAAGGGATACTTTACTGGATTTTAGCACCGTTTATCAAGCCCGATTTACGATTGAGGAACACCACTTGTATGGTAGCGACAGGTTGGGTATTGAAAAACCTTCGGATAACTTACTTGCTGAAGTTCTCGTAAACTGGGACGGAAACTACCTCAGTGCCGTGGATAGTACTAACTCAATCTTTCATAAAGACCCTAACTATTACCAACTGATTATTGGGGACAAAAACTATGAAATGAAAAACCATTTAGGTAATGTGCTTGCAGTAGTTAGAGATAGAAAACTACTGAAAACTCCTCTTAATGGTAGCTTCAACGGATTTGAACCGGACATCGTTAGTTTCTCTGACTATTACCCCTTTGGTATGGCTATGGGAGGAAGATTTGGGAGTGTAGGGAGTTATCGATTTGGGTTTGGCTCTCACGAAAAGGATGACGAGATAGCAGGAAGCGGAAACCACTTATCATTTGGGGATTACGGATATAGTCCAAGACTTGGCAGGCGGTGGAATATTGACCCTGTTGAAATAGTTGGAATGTCTGGCTATGCAACTTTTAGAAACAATCCTAATTTTTGGAAAGACCCAGATGGCGAAAGTCCAATATCCATTTTTGCTAAAGCAGTTGCAAAAGCAGGGCTAAAAAAAGCAGCTAAAGAAACCGTTGAGAAGATGATTAAAAAACGTCTTAGTGCGTATATGTCTAAAGGGTGGGCTAAGCAACTTGGCAAAGACGCATTAGACGCTATTGATTTAGCAACTTCAACAGCTTGGTGGGAGTATGCAATAGAATTTATCCCAATTGCAGGAGATGTCTACGGAGCGGCTAAGCTCGGAGAACAAGGCTATGCGGTTTATAAAATTACCCAAAAGTTTGAAAGTGTTGGTAAATGGGCTTCCACAGCAGCAGGAAAAGCATTTAGAAAACTCGGTCCAAATAAAGTAACTGGTAAGGGGTCAGATTTAGTTTCAAGTTTCACAAAGAAATTTAATAATCAAGCAGACCATTTAACTGAAAGTGATTTGGCAGGAGCGGTTAAAGAAATTTATGGTCTAAAAAGTGGTGTTAAAGCAAGCGGTAAGCCACATCAACACCTAAAGGAAGTACAAGATGCACTTGGCGGTATGAAAACTCAAATAAATTCACTTAAAAAACAAATAAGTGATGGTGCATTTGAAGGAGATGCCTTAAAGGCAGCACAAGGAGTATTAAATGATGTCTCAAAACAATATAATGAAATTAACAATACTCTAAACAGTGCAAAAAAAGCAGCTAAACAATTTTAGATAATGAAAGGAAGTATAAGCAATAAAAGCATTAGTGAATTAGGAAGCTGGAAATGGAAAGATGAAATTCCCACAAGAGAAACCCATAGTGGAACACAATGTAGATTTTATGAATTACATAATGTTCCATTATCTGAACTTGATTTGTCAGATATTAGGTTTTTAATCGGTCAAAATACAGAGTTGGAATATTTAGTTCCATACGCTTTTAGTAAACTAAATGAAAACATATTTATAGAAGCAGAATATTATTCAGGGGATTTACTTTGTGCCTTGTTCTTAATAAATGATGAGCCAAACTACTGGCAAACCCACGAAGAAGAAAAACAGGAAATAATAGAGCTTTACCAAGAGCAAAAGAGCAATTTAGGTTCAGTAGAAGACCAAGAGATAATCCAAAAAATAAAGAACGCTTACAAAGAGTTTTTGTAACTATAAACCAATGAAAGAAAATAATCTATCAGAAGAATTTGAAAAAGAGTTGTCAAAGTACAGGGATAATGGAATATTATCAGCAGAATACCGAAAGAAAAAGTTGAAAATTTACATTGTAAGAACTGTAATTGCAATTATTCTGTTTGCTCTGTTTTGGAAATATCATTGGGTAAAATGGTTATTGATTATTTATTTTCCAATAAACCTGCTTTCTTTAGCTTCAATCTTTGGATATAATTTCTTCCTAAAAAGGAAAATTGACAGGGTTAAAGACAGGTGCTCTCTCCACACCCAAAATAGAAAAAGCCGTCCCTTATAAGGGAAACTATTGACATACAGATAATTAATCAGACGAAGACTGTTGCACCTTAAAACAACCAAAAGGGAAACATATTCTTATACAGCAGGATTGTTTTTTCATTATAGGAATCGTATCAGTTCCAATTTACCAAGGCTTCTTTTTATCAATTTTGGTAGTTACTACATTTATTTTGTTTCTAGCTTCTGACACTCTGTCTATTTGAAATCGATTAACAATGTTAATAAATTCCGGATTTTCAAACCAATTGTCATCATTGAATTTTCGTTTTAATTGAAAATCAATATTATTTCTAAGAGCTATTTCCAATACAGATAACATAGAATAAAATGACTCTGAAATTTCGATATTTGCCTTGTAGTGAGCGACAGCATTATCAAAATTATTAGAGTGATAGCTTAAATATGGTTTAAGTCTTTCTTTTGAAATTAATCTTTCAATTGCATTATATTCCATTTATTTTATATCTTTGCGGTGCAGTCCCGGTAGTTCCTCTCCCAGTCTTTTTGCTGGTGAAGAAGCCGGGTTCTTTGTTTTTGTACACTTATGTATTATTGTATCAAAAGTAATATTCTTTCTTTATTTTAAGTTCTTTAACACCTTATTCTTCTTCAAAATTATTTTCCATAGCTGGGGCTATGCAAAGAAAATATTCATCGTCTAAGCATACTAAATTCCATTTTCTTTGCACTTATCTCAACTGCGTTAGGGATCGTATCCCTAACACAAGTATAATGAGCACTATAAAGTGCTTTTATTTCCTTTATATTTCTTCAAAAATTATTTCCATAGCTCGGCTATGCAAAGAATTTTTTCATCATCTAAAGAAACTAAAACTCACTTTCTATGCACTCATTCCACTTGCGTTAGGGATAGAACGGCGTGTTTGAACTCCTTTTGTGTTGTTGCATATATGCAACACAAAAGAGTGAGTAGTGATAGCCCGACCATTACGGCGTTAAAAAGCAATATCGTGCAACGGAATTGCTTTTTTATGCTGTAATGGAAACGCCCAAATAATCAAACAATAACCGCTTACAATCAACTTTATTACAAATACATTTAATACTTTATACAAAGTAATTTTGTTATTTGTTACACACAAAAGCCTGTAATGCGTTTAATCTATGATAAAGAACATTAAAAACTATTGACTCTTTTTCAGCACCAAAAAATCAATCATAAAGCATCAATTATAGGAAAGCTCGTTTTTATCATCCGAAGCAAGGGTTACTTTTGTGTGTCTTTGCATATTACTCAATGAGTAACAAAGAAAACTAAACCAAAAAGAGTTATGGCAATGAAACGAAAAACATAAGAAAATCTCCGGTAGGACAATTAATATTGTAAATTAAAGAATAAGCACCTACCGGTTTATTCAAACGATTATAAAAATGAGGGTAATCTCAATCAAGGAAATCTCTAGAACTTTGGTATAAAACGGTAAAAGAAAAAACCGGAACAATTTTCATGAGGTTAAACAAACTTATAGTACAGCTAGTAATGCAAAAAATGGAAGAGTTATATTTAACATCAAGGGCAACGATTATCGAATTATAACAGCGATACATTACAATGCTAAAGTTGTTTATCTTTTGTGGATTGGAACACACGCAGAATATGACAAAATAGATGCTGATACTGAACAGTTTTAGTTTTAATAAACTACACAAATGGAACTTACGAAAGAAATAAAGACACTTCTTTCTCCAATAAGAACAGAGGATGAATATCATTCTACATTGGAGCAAATACTGAATCTTATGAATGCAGAAGAAGATTCATATGAAGAATATTTATTAGACCTTTTAACAGAAAAGGTTGAAAAATATGAAGATAAACACTATAAGATAGATGTTGAGATAGAACCTATAGAAGCAATTAAAATCAGAATGGAAGAATTGAATATTAAAAGAAAGGATTTAGTTGGGATTGTAGGAGATAAAACCGTAATCTCTAAGCTATTTAATCACAAAATAGGATTGAGCCTTAATATGATTAGAAATTTGAACAAAAAATTGAATATTCCCTACTCTGTTTTGATAAAGTAAAACGATATTGTAATCTCATTTTATATTTAACGTGAGTTCGATATAAAAAAAGTAATTTTCATATAGGAAAAAAGCGAATAATTTAGTGTATTTAAGTGTTGATAATTAGATGCTTAACTAAACTACTCGCTTATGAGTTCTGATGATAAAATTATAGAAATTTTTTGTGACATTGATGACTTTATGAAAGAATATGATGAAACTATTGAAAAATTTAGTCTTACTGAGTCTAAAAGTGTAAAAAGAAGAAAAAGAAAATCCAAAATGAACGATAGTGAAGTGATGACAACTTTAATTATTTTTTACTTAAAATCTTACAGAAACCTTAAGCATTTTTATTTACATCATATTTGTAAATATAGAAGAGATTTGTTTCCAGAAGTTGTTTCTTATAATAGATTTGTTGAGTTACAAAGAAAAGTCATACAACCCTTAGCTATTTATATGAAGTTGCATTGTTTGGGTGATTGTACAGGAATTTCTTTTATAGACTCAACTGTATTAAAGGTATGTCACTATAAAAGAGAAAAACAACACAAAGTATTTAAAGGGATTGCCAAAAAAGGGGCTGGAACCATGGGGTGGTTCTATGGCTTCAAGCTCCATTTAGTCTGTAATGACAAAGGAGAAATAGTTGAATTTCTATTAACTCCGGGTAATGTAGATGATAGGTTACCTTTAAAGCAACAAAAGTTCATAGATAAAATATTTGGAAAAATATATGGAGATAAAGGCTATATCGGTAAAGATTTATTTGATAGATTGTTTGTTGATGGTATTCATCTAGTAACTAAAGTTAGAAAGAATATGAAGAAAAAAGCAATGGATTTTATGGATAGAGTAATTCTAAGAAAAAGAGCTGATTCTGCCTCCTAGCTCTTACAAGAGGTCTGACCTACGTTCACATCCTATCCCCGTTGGTCGTTACAAAAATAAGCAAAAAAAGTATAATAGAAAGTTTATAACTGTAAAAAAAAAACACAAACGAGTTTAC
>JALTUD010000638.1 GCA_027047735.1 Flavobacteriales bacterium
CTCCTTTTGTGTTGTTGCACTTATGCAACACAAAAGAGTGAGTAGTGATAGCCCGACCATTACGGCGTTAAAAAGCAATGTAGTACAACGGAATTGCTTTTTTATGCCGTAATGGGAACGCCCAAATCTTCATTTACCGTTATTTATTTACCTTTGTGCAAATACTCAAATTATATCTTATGAATTATTTTATTGGTTTTCTTCTTTTTACCGTTTTTTCTGTTTCGGTTTTTGCTCAGAATAATTTTGGGTGTGCTACGGATGTTATGCATCAGCATCTTTTTGTCGAGCATCCGGAAATTCAGCAAAAGGTGATTGATAATTACAATCAATTGGAGGCTTTCACACAGCAATTTATCCTACAACAAAACGCTCAAAACAAAGGGGCTATTTCTTATACAATTCCTGTTGTTTTTCACGTTATTCATAACCATGGAGACGAAAATGTGAGCACTTCTCAAATATTGGATGGGCTAAGGATTTTGAATGAAGGTTATCAAAAACGAAATCCGGATACGGCAATTTTAATTCAACCTTTTAAACAGATTGCCGCAGATTGCGAAATTGAGTTTAAGTTGGCTCAAATAGACCCGGATGGAAATTGTACTTCGGGAATTACACGCCATGTAGATTCTTCGACCTATTCGGGGTATCACAACGTGAAAGATATTGTGCATTGGGACCCTTCAAAATATTTGAATGTCTATATCTGTGCTCAAGCAGCCGGATTGGCGGGGCATTCGTTGATGCCTCCGAGTGCTGATACTGTTCCGCAATGGGACGGGATTGTTTTGCAACATAGTTACCTGGGCAGCATCGGGACCTCTAACTTAATACGTTCGGTCGTACTAACACACGAAGTTGGTCATTACCTGAATCTTCAACATACTTGGGGTGGAAATAATGTTCCTAACTTTCCTTACATTCCGGTTGGCGACCCTAATAATTGTAATTATGACGACGGTGTTTCGGACACGCCTAATACGATTGGAAACTCATCTCAAAACCTAAATGCCACAAGTTGCGGTTCGCTGGATAACGTTCAGAACTTTATGGAATATTCTTACCTAAACAGTATGTTTACCGAAGGACAAAAACTAAGGATTCATGCGGCTCTAAATTCTCCGATTGCCAATCGTAACAATTTATGGACTACAACTAATCTAACCGCAACAGGAATAATCGGCACACCTCAACTTTGTTCGGTTGATTTTGACGCAAGTAAATACACTTTGTGTGTAGGCGACAGTGTTTTGTTGACCGATGTTTCTTTACATGGTGTTTCCTCTCGTTCGTGGACAATTAATGGAGGAGGAACAACATTTTCGTCTTCTGACTCCAGTTTTTACCACACCTTTAATACGGCAGGTATTTACACCATTCAATTAGATGTTTCCAACGCTTCTCAATCGGGTAGTATCACCAAACAAATCGAAGTTTTTGATGTATCCTCTGACCGAACAGCACTATTGGAGGACTTTGAAGGCTTAACTACGTTGGAAAATTCACACTGGTTTACAAACGACACCATTGACAATTGGCATATTGCAAGCAATGCCGGTTACAACAGTAACAAAAGCGTAGTCTTAACCAATTTTGATGATTTTTCGGGAAGAAAAACAACCTTAACCGCTAAACCGATTGATGTTTCTTTTGCCAATTCGTTGGTGTTAAGTTTTGATTATGCTTTTGCAAAGAAAATTAGTTCTACACTTGATAAACTGCGTGTGCAGGTTAGTAAAAACTGCGGTAAAAATTGGATTACCCGCAAGGTTCTTTCCGGCATAAACTTACCTACGGTTACCGACTCTGTTTCTATAAATTTTATTCCCTCCGACAGCGATTGGAAAAATGTAATTGTAACCAATATCAACAGTTCTTATTTTGTAGATCACCTTATGATTCGATTCTTGTTTGAAGGAAAAGGAGGCAATAATATTTACATCGACAATGTCAATTTGTACGACCCCGCTTACAGTTCTATCCCGGAAATAGAAGAAAACAAGATGTATGTTTATCCCAATCCCGCCGAAGATTATGTACATATAAACTTCTCGCAATTGATTTCCAATCCGAAAATACAAATTATAGATATTTCCGGTAAAATAGTAAAACAAGCCCCTATAAAAGGCTCTGTTATTTCTACAAAAATAAACGTTTCAAATCTAGCAAAAGGATTTTACATTTTACGCGTATCGCCTTCACTTCAATCCACCTTAATCATCCAATAAACCAAAAGTGAATACGCCTTTCTATATCGCCAAGAGATATGTTTTCTCAAAGAAAACGCATAATGCCATAAACATCATCTCGCTAATTTCCGTTTTCGGTATCTTCGTTAGTACCGCCGCAATGGTCATTGTATTAAGTGCCTTTAACGGTATAGAGAGCTTAGTACAAGACCTTTTTAGTTCTTTCGACCCCGCCATTAAAATAACGGCAAAAACCGGTAAAACATTTGACACTGACCTTATCTCATTAGAGACGCTCCGAAAAATTAACGGCGTAAAAAATATCTCTCAAACCATAGAAGAAGTTACCATGTTAAAACACGGAGACCAGTGGATAACCGCTACACTTAAGGGAGTGGATTCAAACTTCTTCGATGTTTGCGACATTAAAAACACCTTAACCGAAGGAACTGCCACACTCCAAGAAAACAACTTAGAAGGAGCAATCATAGGCTTAGGTATTCAAAACAAACTACAAGTTACAAGCGACCCTGCATACAGTAATACGGTTACTGCCTACGGACTGCTAAGAAGTGAAAAATTATCCAGAAACAACAAAAAAGCCTTCAAACCATTGTTCCTTAACATCAATGGAGTTTTTAGCATCAATCCTGAATTTGACAATCAATACATTATCAGCTCTTTATCCTTCGCACAACAACTACTCGAGTACCAAAACGAAATCACCTCCATCGAAATAGGACTAAAAGAAGGTACAGACGCAAAAACGACAAAACAAGCCATACAACAACTCGTTGGGAACAACTTTGAAGTAAAAACACGATACGAGCAGAATGAACTCATTTTCAAAACCAATCAAACCGAAAAATGGATGGTATTCCTTATCTTGGGCTTTATTCTAATTCTCTCCACTTTCAATATAATCGCCTCAATCAGTATGCTGTTATTCGACAAAGAAAAAGACATAAAAACCTTAATCAGCCTTGGGGCAACACAACAATTCGTTCAACAAATATTCTTTCTTGAAGGATTATTTATTAACGTTTTAGGCGGAATAATCGGACTACTTACCGGTCTGTTCATCTCATTCCTTCAAATCAAATTCCACTTCGTAACCCTGCAAAATTCCGTTATCGACTACTGGCCAATGGAAATCAAAATCGAAGACATCGGACTCATCTTTATTACCATAAGCATAATCGGCACACTCTCCTCCTATCTTCCCGTAAAATACCTCATCCGAAAACAATTTAGCAACAGTTTTTAGGGCGTTCCCATTACGACATAAAAAAGCAGTTCCGTTACACTACACTACTTTTTAACGCCGTAATGGTCGGGCTATCACTACTCACTCTTTTGGTTTGCATATATGCAACAAACCAAAAGGAGTTCAAACACGCCGTTCTATCCCTAACGCGGGGCAGGTGAGTGCAAAGAAAACGGAGTTTAGTTTTCTTAGACGATGAAAAATTCTTTTGCTTATGCTCAAAACAATAAACTTTAAGAATTTTTGAATCTTTCTTTTTCTCAATACTGTCGTTGTAAAATTTTGTAGTAACTCGTTACAACAAAAATTTTACGCCT
>JALTUD010000639.1 GCA_027047735.1 Flavobacteriales bacterium
GAACGAGCACAACTAATAATGGCGGTGAAACCAACGGCGGTAGTTTAGCAACAGATTTCCCTAATTTAGATGACCCTTCGTCAGATGAATTGGATTGGCGAGAAGTAGAAACCTATGTAGTTATTCCTAACATATTTACTCCTAACGGAGATGGAACGAATGATGTTTTTGTTTTAACCTTATCTAATATTGAAGAGGTTACGACAACGATTGTTAACCGTTGGGGAATGCTTATTTACAAATGGCAAGGTATAAATGGAAGTTGGGACGGACGTACGAAAGCTGGCGAGCCTGTTTCAGAAGGCACTTACTACTACATCATAACCGGTAAAGACAATACTGGCGAGTCTTTTGAATATAAAGGACCGATTGTAATTAAACGTTAGTATGAATTACAGAACAAATATCATGAGCAATGCTAACTATTACCCCTTTGGTATGGCTATGTCTAATAGGAATGGAAGTGTGGAGAGTTATCGATACAGCTTTCAAGGACAAGAAAAAGATGATGAGATAAAGGGAGAAGGAAACTCACTAAACTACAAGTACAGAATGCACGATCCAAGGGTGGGGAGATTTTTTGCGGTGGATCCACTTGCACCTAAATATCCGCATAATAGCCCTTACGCATTTTCGGAAAACAGAGTAATTGACGGAATAGAATTAGAGGGCTTAGAATATTTAGATGCTGATAATACGAATATAGATTGCCAACAAGACAATGGTGACGGTACTTATTCTGTAACATTAGGAGAAACAGAGTTCACTGGAATATCAAGAGTTACTATAAACGGTTCTGATTTTTATGATTTAGGACAACATATGTATCATAATGATGACGGTTGGAGTACAACTGGAACAAGGCATGAACAAGCAACTGATGAAACAAAAGTTGGTATTCAACTAATATCTAATATTGGGAATTTACCAAAAGTACCTGATGATTATACCGAACCACCTATGTGGACAAATCCTGAACTATCTTGGGCAGTTGCAAATAAATATCAAAATTGTAGAGGCATGTGTTATGCTGTATCAATGGCAAGAGTTAATCAAGCTTTTTCTGATCAAGGAGTTAATGATGCAATAAGTCTTAATACTCAGACGATTGATTATAGAATTTCAAGAACCAGTAGTAAAGCTCCACTAGCATATAAAGGCTATGGAGTTGGTGGAGCAATCGCTAATAATGGATATGGTATTTTAATTAATAATGCTGGTGTTTGGGATGGAGACTTGCAGAAAGGAGCTGCATTACAATACTGGGAACATACAAGTTTTACTTCCGCCCTACAAAATGGATTTAACGGAGGTGGTCATAGTATTATTTTTGACAATTACAACTTTGATAATAATGGAAATATTATAGGGTTTAATTATACTGATTATAACGGAACAGGTAGAGTTGTAAATTATAATAATGGCATAGCAACAACATCTAATGCTACTCGAATAATTGTAGTAGGCGCTAATCTAATAGACCCATAGTTATGAAACAAATCACTTTTAAATTGGCTTTACTTTTATCTGTTGTTTTATTCTTAGGATTTATTTGTATGGATGAAACAATGTTTGAAGGTAAAAAAACTTGTAATACATCAATAAATATAGAGTTTCTTTTTGAAAGACACAACATAAATATCTTAAAAAAATATTTCTGTTCTGATGAAGTAATCAAAAGTACAGTAATTACCTATTGCGATAAGAATGTAAAAGAAGTTTTTCATGGAGATACAATCATAAATTTGTATAACGATTCCTATTTAGAAATAGAATATCAAGAAAAATATGCTGATACTGCATATTTTCAACTTTTGTCATATTGCCAAAATCCAAATATGGAAAACAGGCTGTTCGATTTTTTTAAGCCTGGTAAGATAATTTGTTTGGACAGTTTCAATAGTCAATTAAAAATCATTATCTTTAATACTTGTGCTAATATGAAAAAATTTGATAGAATAGTTTCTTGTATTAAAACTTCAAAACAATATGATAAAGCATTTGGAGTTAGATGTGGAGTACGTAATGGGTTGATAGAGATTAAATAAGACTTGCCTCGCACCCCAAGCTCCCGTGCGATAAAAATAATTAATTAGAATTGCTGGTGTAACTTGTGCCAGTGCTCTCTCCACACCCAAAATAGAAAAACCTGTACCTTATAAGGAAAATGACTGAAATACAGATAATTAAATAGAAAAGACTGTAGCACTTTAAAACAAACAAAAGGAATTCCCCTTCCCACAGGAAAAGTTGTATTCACTACACTTTCAGTCGTTCCTCCCTCTCGTTTCTTTCATCGGTAGCTCGCGTTAGGGATAGGAACGGCATCCTTTTGGTTTGTTGCATATATGCAAACCAAAAGATATAGTGGATAGCCCGACCCCAATTTGCAAAACAAACGTTTCGCGAGAGCGATATGTTTGTTTTGCAAATTGGGGGAACGCCCTAATAAGCCTTATTTTGATAAGCAAATTTAAGAAAGTCTATCAGCAAATCTACGGCTCCTTTTTTCATCAATTCAAAGAGCAAAGCACTTGACTTTTCGATGGCGGCATCTGTTACTTCAAAATCTTTGCTCTCGTCGTTTATCCATACGCGAATGATGTAGAGAAATTGTACCCAAACGGCTTCGTTGTAGCGTTCCGACAGCATAGGTCTGAAGGCTAATTCTTCTTTTTCTATACCGTTTTGCAAGACTTCGTCTATCCAATTAAAGAATCGTTTTCTGAATGGTTCGAGACTTTTGGGACGAACATCCGTACCCGATAATCCGGATAATTTGAGCACGACAAAACTTCTATTTTGTTTAAACACTTCGATAATGGTGTAATAAAACGACAATACTTTTTCGTGTGCGGTAAAGGTTTCGTACTCCGCATCGTTAAGAACGGGTTGCAGAGCCGTTTCCAAAAAACGAGTCCAAATAGAGGCTTCCAAGGCACGGAAAGAATTGAAATGCTTATAAAAATCGGCTTCTTCTATTTGCAAAGATTCACAAAAAGCATATACCGTAACCGGATTTTCGCCATGTCGCAATTGGTACAAAACATATTCGTTTTGCAAGACATCTACCAAAGCTATTTCTTCTTCTCTTTCCATATTCATTTAATGGGGTTTGTATAACGGGCTTAAAGGATTAATCCATTCCACCCGCTTTGAGTTTTTCGGCATTTTCTGCCATTTTTAAGGCATCAATCATTTCCTGAATGTCGCCATTCATAAAACTCGATAAATTATACATCGTTTTATTAATACGGTGGTCGGTAACGCGTCCTTGCGGATAATTGTAGGTGCGTATTTTTGCCGAGCGGTCGCCTGTTGAAACCAAAGACTTTCGCTGTTCCGAACGCTCTGCATTTGCCTTATCTACTTCCGCTTGATATAATTTTGAACGCAAAACCTGCAAGGCCTTGTCGTAATTTTTATGTTGCGAACGTCCGTCTTGACATTCCACCACCGTATTGGTCGGAATATGCGTCAACCTTACAGCCGATTCGGTCTTGTTAACGTGCTGACCACCAGCACCGGACGAACGATAGGTATCCTTTCGGACGTCTTTCATATCCAATTTAAAATCAATATCTTCGGCTTCAGGCAACACTGCAACCGTAATAGCAGAAGTATGCACCCGTCCTTGCGATTCGGTTTCCGGCACTCGCTGAACACGATGCACACCCGACTCAAATTTCAATGTTCCATATACTTCTTCACCCGAAACTTCCATTGCAATCTCTTTGTAACCGGAAGTTCCACCCTCATTAGAGTTCAATACCG
>JALTUD010000640.1 GCA_027047735.1 Flavobacteriales bacterium
ATCCGTATCCAAAAACAAAATCACCTCTCCCTTAAAACTATGTATTTTGGAAATTAATCCAAGTTGAAAACAATCTTCTTTTTTCATAAAAAGTTTTTTTTCAAAAGTACATAATGAAGTTGATTAAACCTTAAGTTCACAAGTAATTTCGCTTTTTTAATTCTTTAAATCTACATCAAACTACTTTTCTTTATTTCTTCCACCAACTTCTGCAAGGCATCATCAAAATTATCGATTTTTATATAATCACCTCCCCCGTAAGTCGCCAACTTCCGCATATTACGTTCATGCTCTCGTCTGTTTTTTATACCAATCACCGAAACTTTCACTCCTTTTTCCTTATATTTTTTGGCTAATTTATACACGTTTTCACTTCCGCTGTTAAAATCCCCGTCCGTTGCCATTATTATTTCATTATTTCCTCCGGAGATGAAAGATTCGCATGCTTTGCTGTACGCTAATTTTAACCCTTTCCCTCCGGCGGTCATTCCTCTGGCTTGTAAAGATTCTATTTTAGCAATAATTGAATCTTTGTTATCAGCACTCATTGTCTCCATGGCTACTTGAGTTTTACTCGCATACGTAACAATTGTAATATTATCTACATCTCTCAACAGTTTTGTCATTTCTATCATTGAGGCTTTTAACAAATCTAACTTTCCCGTAAACCGCATCGAGGTAGAAATATCTATTAAAAAAACAATGTTATTAGGTTTGTATTTAGACAACGGAAAATCCGGGTATTTTTCATCTTTCGGTACAGATACTATATCAACCTGCGGACGTTCCTCCGCCAAAAGAACTTCTTCTACAACTTCTACAGTATCGGGGTTTTCTTTTTTCTGCTCTTTCTCTATTTTCGGAATCTCTTCTACCTTTCCAACTTCAGGAATCTGCTCGACTATTGTCTCCTCTTCTCTTTTTTGCATTTCAATCAATACAAAATTATTTTTCTTGTTGATATATTTTGGAAATTCAACACTCTCGTATCCTTCTTTTTGTGTAACAAAATAATAAAGTCCTAAATCTACTTTCTCCGAAGAAGTGCCGTTCCTGTTTGTTATTAAATGTTGTGCTACAAGTCCGTTTTTTATCATTCTTACGGAAGCACTCTCAATCGGTTTTTGAGTTTGCTTATCGACAACTCTTACGGTAAACTTAAAATGTGTAGCCTCCAACGGTGCTTCTTGTCTAAAATCAGGACAAGCAATTGCCGTTGACGGCAGTTCTTCCGCAACCCCTGTTATTTGTATGGACTTTGGCTCATCGTAGCAACTAAAATGTATCGGTATTTGCTCCTTAAAGTATCCTTTTTTCGTTGGCGTAAACAATACCCGCATATATATTGTACTATCCGGCAATATCGTATTGTTGGAATAATGCACTTTAAAACGCCTATCAACATCGGCTCTAAAGATAAATACCTTTTTATCTCCTGTGTTTTTGATAGGAATATCCACATACTGATTTGCCTTTGAAATTACGCCGTAATCATAAGGTTGATGCAGAAAAACAATTTGACCAAATGCTTTTATGGAGAAAAGAACTAAGAAAAGAAAGAAAATATTTTTCAAAACAATTTATTTTTGGGTTATCTTTACGGCTGTATTCAAGAAAAGTTTAAAAAATCATGAAAATATTAATCACCGGTGGTTCCGGTTTTATCGGCTCTCACGTTGTTCGTTTGTTTGTAACCAAATATCCGGAGTACGAAATTATTAATTTAGACAAATTAACCTACGCCGGTAACCCTGAAAACTTGCGAGATATTGAAAATCATAAAAATTATACCTTTGTTAAAGGCGATATAAACGATGCCGGTTTTATTTTTGATTTGTTTAAACAAGAAAAATTTGACGGTGTTATTCATTTAGCGGCAGAAAGCCATGTTGACCGCTCTATCTCCAACCCTAATGAATTTGTGATGACAAACATTGTGGGTACTTTAAATCTTTTAAACGCCGCAAAAGAAAATTGGAAAGAAAATCTTAATGATAAAATATTTTATCACATTTCTACAGATGAAGTTTACGGTTCTTTGGGAGAAGAAGGTTTCTTTACTGAAGAAACGGCTTACGACCCTCGAAGTCCTTACTCGGCATCAAAAGCCAGTTCCGACCACTTGGTTAGAGCATATTTTCATACTTTTAATCTTCCTGTAAAAATTTCAAATTGTAGCAACAACTACGGTTCTCATCAGTTCCCTGAAAAATTATTGCCTTTGATGATTAACAACATCAAAAACAACCGACCGCTTCCTGTTTACGGAAAAGGCGATAACATAAGAGATTGGCTTTGGGTAGTTGACCACGCTAGGGCGATTGACACTATTTTTCATAAAGGTAAGATTGGAGAGACATACAATATAGGCGGACATAACGAATGGAAAAACATTGACATTGTTCATCTTTTGTGTGACACCATGGATGAAAAATTGGGAAGAGAAAAAGGAACATCCCGCAAACTCATTACATTTGTTAAAGACAGAGCCGGACACGACAAACGCTATGCTATTGATGCGACTAAAATAAAAGAAGAATTGGGTTGGCTACCTTCCGTTACTTTTGAACAAGGTTTAGACATTACCATCGATTGGTATTTAGCCAACCAAGAGTGGATGGACAATATCACTTCAGGAGAGTACCTCAATTATTACAAAGAACAATATGATAAAAGATAACAGGTTTGTTATCTTCTAACTTGCTACCAATAAAAGAAACGAGAAGGAGGAACGACTGAAAGTGTAGTGAATACAACTTTTCCTGTGGGGGTGGATATTTCTTTTGTTTTAAGGTGTAAAAGTTTTTTCTGTTTAATTGTTTGTATGTCTGTTGTTTACCCTATAAGGAACAGGTTTTTATATTTTGGGCGTGGAGATAGCACCTCTTAATTTAGGTGTATAGGTAGATTTGACTCCTTACATTCTATGATTTCTGGTTTCATAATCTCTGGATTAAAATATACCAGACAAAAACGTAATGCAGATAATTCATAGAACAAACTGTCAGGTATTTTATAAGAGTCTTGAAAATTTGATTTTTTTATTTCCCATTGAGCCAAATGGTACTTTTCCCCGCTTTTAGGTATCCCAAATAAAATTAGATTCCGTGCTTTCCCTTTCTTGTTAACACTATTAACTTCAAAAGTTATTGTTAATTTATCATTAAAAACAGAATTTATTACAAATAGTTCGTTATCTGTTTTTTTATCTTTTTTAGTAAACTCAATTTCTTCTTCATATATATTGTTCTCACTACAAGAAATAAAAAAAACATAGACTATAAAACATACTAGTTTACTGATATTTAGTTGTATCTCCATTATAAATTAAATAACTTATTTGTGTTCTCGAACGTAAGGATGTATCAGAAGCTTTAGACCAATCAAGATAAATTGCTCCTCCCTTTCCGTCAGAAATATACCAAGGTGCATTTGCATTTGTACTATAATCTCCCATAAACCTAATCGTCTTACCCTTTTCTATTATATTCTTTTGTTGCTCTACCCTTATAATAGGCTTATAATTGTCAATTTCATATTTAATATCATCTGTTCTCTTTATACCACCATAAAGGAACTTAACCTCTTCTATAAGATTTTTAGTCAAAGGTTGACCAGTAGCAATTCCTGCAAATGCTTTAACCATATCCATCCATTTATCAATGTTTATTGCCCCTATAATATTCTTGGCTTTAAAAGGAGTTCCTTCTCCTTTACTCGATGTAGTATAGATACCGTATTGATCTTGATAATTATCAAATGGATTGTGT
>JALTUD010000641.1 GCA_027047735.1 Flavobacteriales bacterium
TCGGCTTTTATCTCTTCCAAAGAACGCAAGGGTTTAAACTCGTAGAAATATTTGGTAAAGTTTATTTCGTATCCTACTTTGGTTTTCTTTTCATCAATCCACGCATCGGGCAGATGTAGTTTTACTTCTCGCTCAAAATATTCTTCAATTGTTTGCGGAACAAGGTTTCCTTTTTCATCTTTTTTCAAAAAAGGTATATTTTCATAATCTCGTAAGCTTGTATCAGGTTTTGGTTTGCCTTTGGATTTTACAATTTGTCCGTTTTCATCTTTCAAAGGTTGTTCTACGGTTATACGCCAATAGGCAAAATATTCATTAGGTACTATTTTTGAAAATTCGTTTTCTTCAAAATTGCCGTACAATTGCGTTATAAAACCAATTCCTTTTTCGTTGCCGTTTTCAACAATTTTTTTCCGTTTATTACCCAAACTTTTATCCATTTTTTGCCAAAAACGGTTACTATCGAGTTTGCCTTCGTTTACAAGTTCTTCATCTTTTGCACCTGTGGCATTAATTAGCTGTACTTTTCCTTTGCGTTCGGCACTTTTGTTATTGGTAATTATCCAGATATATGTTGAAATACCGGTGTTATAAAAAAGTTGGTCAGGCAATGCAATAATGGTTTCCAACCAGTCTTTTTCAATTATCCATTTTCTAATTTCGCTTTCTCCACTACCGGCAGCACCTGAAAACAGAGGCGAACCATTAAACACAATTCCAATGCGTGTTCCGCCCGGTTTCATCTTTGAAATCATATGTTGCAAAAAGAGTAGAGAACCATCGTTAATTCGTGGTAATCCTGCACCAAAACGCCCACGCATTCCTTTGTTTTCGTGTTCGGCTTTAATTATTTTTTGTGCTTTTTTCCAGTCCACTCCAAAAGGCGGATTTGAAAGCATATAATCAAATTTTTCATATTCCAAACCGTCAACAGTAAAGGTATTTCCGAATTTTACATTAGAAGGGTTTTGCCCTTTAATAAGCATATCCGATTTACAGATAGCATAAGATTCGGGGTTTATTTCTTGTCCGAAAACTTTAAGCTCTGCTTTTGAGTTGAGTTCGTTCAAGTACTGCTCTGCAACCGAAAGCATTCCACCTGTTCCGCAGGCAGGGTCGTACATTGTTTTTACAATTCCCTCTTTTGTCAAGGTGTCGTTGTCTTCGTTGAAAAGCACATTAACCATTAAACGAATTACTTCTCGTGGTGTAAAGTGTTCTCCTGCTGTTTCGTTGGATTGTTCCGAGAATCGCCTAATCAGGTCTTCAAAAATGTATCCCATAACCATTGGGTCATCATCTGATAAGTCTATTTCTTGAAATGCTTTTACAACACGAAAAAGAATATCCGCTTTGGGGTCGTCCATTCGGTCTATTTGGTCGTCAAAGTTGAAATATTCAATTATCTCTCTTGCACTGGTAGAAAATCCATTGATGAAGTTTCTAAGATTTACCGCAACATTATTTGGGTCGGCAATTAATTTGTCAAAATCAAATTGACTACGGTTGTGAAAGTTGAAACCTGCTTTTTTATTCAAAGCAATATCTTTGGCACTTTCCTTTAATTTTTCAACTGTTGGCAAGTAATCAAGTACGGCTTGTTTGGTTGGTTTTAATACACAATCCAAACGCCTTAGCACTGTCATTGGCAAAATTACTTTTCCGTAATCTGCTCTTTTGTAATCGCCTCTGAGAAGGTTTGCAACTTCCCATATTTTATCTGACTTTTCTTTAAAGTTCTTCATTTAATATTTTTGTCCTTTTATTCAGTTTCTAAAATTACTTTTTCTGTTTCATATTCTATACGAGCGTTGGCTAAAAGCATACTCTTTTGCAATTTTTGGTCTGTGTGTCGGCTTGTGCGAATTGCAAATGTGTATGCTTGTGCGGTGGCATTTTCTTTCAGTTTTTTATATGCTAACAAAATTTCTTTCATTCTTGGTTTCCTCTTTCTTGCATTGGGCACAACGGTTTGGGCTATGGTGCGTGGCGCAGTTTATTGTTTTATTTTTCTATTAACCGGTATTTCCATTTAATGCTTAATCTTCTTATATACAACGATTTGCGGCATGCAATATAGCCGTTGTTAGCCACAGTTCTTATTCTGTTAGACTTTTTTCTAACTCATGCGCTATCGAAAGGCTTATTCTTAAATTATCTAATAAATCATCCAATTTGGTGCCGACATTAGATCTAGCTTTATTTAATTCTTTTGACATTCTAGGTAAATCCTTAACTGATTGTAAAAAATCATTCATACTTTCAATTGAAAATGAAATTCCATTAATAAGACTTGTTAAAGATTCTTGAGTTTCTTCAATCTCCGCTTGTTCAACATTTAGGTCGTTTCTAGAAATGTTTATCACGTTTGACATTGCGTCTATTCCTTTTTCGAAATGTTCATAAAATATTGGGATTTCAGGTTCTATTCGACTAGCATAATTGTCCATTATCTTTGCTGTTCGTATAAAATAATTTTTCAATGTTTTGCGTCCAATTTGATTCCCATTCGCAGTCATTCCGTTCATTTCTGCTGTTTTTTTATTCAGTTGTTCTCCTATCCACTCTGTAGCATTAGAAATTCGTATTAAAGATTCAGTTGATTCTCGAAAATTATCTTCTATCATTTCTTGATAGTCTATAAGTCCATAATCTTCACTAAAAATTTCAGCTTCTAGTACTTCATTGGGTTCTATTATAGCAACCTTATTCTGTTCAGTTTTTCTTAATCCTAATATTCTTTGAGGTATATGTATTCTCAAAAATTTATTTAATTGTTGTGTATCTTGATAATCCCAATAGAGAACTTTCTTGTTTTTGCCAATATCTGATTTAAAGTTTTGAATTTTCACAAGTTGTTCAGGGTTCAAATCACTTATTGATACAGGTTTGCTATTAAAATAAAAGAGTATTTGAAGGGAATTAGGATTTTCAACAAACCGATTATACGCATTTAAAAACTCTTCTTCGGTTCCAGATTCGGCATTGTTAGTAGGAGTGCCAAATTTTTTCCAAATAAGCCCAATAAATAAATCATAATCATCTCCCAAATCAGAGGTTATTATTTCTTGAGGATGGTTTACTGCAATTGCTGGAGCGGAATGTGTTTCCCATTTTAATAATTCCAAATGGATATCGTGCTGTTTTCCAAATGTAAGATTCAATTCATTTATTACTTCATCTATGGATGCTCTTTCATCTTGAAGGTCATTAGGAGATGCTAAAAAAATCTTGTATTTTGTTATTGTTGATGGCATATTTTTAAATTCCAACTAACGTCAAAATTAGTTATTGATTTTCAGTTGTTTATATTTTCTTCAAATTTACTAAATTTCTTATGTTTTTGGTCTCTGTTTTGTCATTATCTATAATACTCATCGATATTTTCATTGAAGGGGAATTGTGGCTAACGGACAGGGCTATGGTGCGTGCCGCATTTTATTGTTTTATTTTTCTATTTACCGGTATCTTCATTTAATGTTTAATTGTCAAATATACAACTAATTGCGGTATGCACTATGAGCCTTTGTTGTGCGGTCGTACTTTGTTTTCAGTAGCGTTGGCAAAGGCATACTTATTGACAAGTTTTGGATAGTGCGGTGGACTTTTTCGAGCGACTTGGCAATGTGTATGACTTTAAGCGTTGGCTTTTTATATGTTTCTGAAATATCCATATTCTTTATTTATAATTAATCCTCTATCAAGATATAAATTTGAAAGTTCACAAGTCGTTTCTGGTGTTAATGAACAAGAATGGCAAGCAGCAAGATTTAATTGTCCTACTCCCTGACCTTCCGATTCTATACAAATTGGGTCAGAAGAACAGTCAGTTGCTCTGAAAATAGCACTATTTATGATATTATTAAGGTTATCTAAATCGTTACATAAATTTGATAATCCACCCAAATAACCGTCAGTACCATCAAAAGCAGAAATTAAAAATCCGTGCATTGTTTCGCTTACATATAATCTTTCAGACAAAGAAGATACAGGATACCCACTGACATATTCCAATTCACGCATAAGTATGTGAGAAAGCGTATGAATTAAAACTTTTCTTGGGGTTAAAGTTTTTGCTATGATTTGGTGTGATTTCCAATCTGCATTTTCTGCATTTAATTTTATCTTTTCAGTTCGTTCAATTACTTGTTGTTGGATTTCCCATTGTTCTAATTTGTGTTGATCCAATACAAATAAAATTCCTTCTCCATAACTTTCTAATGCGGGCAAAATTTTCGTATCAAAGTTGTTTTTTGATATCGATTGTCTTTGTACTGTATATTCATAAGCAATGTCGTCATCTTTTAACAATATAGAATCTACATCAATTGGTTCGTTTCGGGTAAAAGAAGTTTGAACAGTTACCTTTTTTAATTTGTCAATTTTTATCAATTTGGAGAATCCGTATATTTGTTCGCTACAATCAATTAACCTAAATTTAATTTGCTTGTTATCAGGTTGTTCTTTATTCAGGAAATAATCATATTCAGTTTGGCGATAAATATTATCAGGAATATATTTGATTTCTCCTGTGTCTAAATATTGCTTAACAAGTTCTTTTTGTATATTCTTTAAATCACTAATCAAATCAACAATTTGTTCAGTAGAATATTTTTGTTTCGCCACCACATTGTCAATATCAATTCTGATTTCAGGCGAAATAGGGTTTTGATGTTCTGGTATAAATAAACTGCTTAAATTGTTGGTGTAGTAAACACTATTGCTCGTCTTCAGTTTCACATTAGTTATTTCTGTACATTCTTCTTCGTGAAATTTACCATTTATTTGCCCTAACCAAAATTTTTTCCCATTACAAATTTGTTCGTAGTTAAAAATACCCTTTAGGTTTGCTTTTTTATGGCAATTTTTACATTCAATCCAAATACCAGAAAGTTCAGTGTTTACTCGACTAATTTTATAAATTAAATCTTGGTTTTCACAACACGTTTTTGAAAAATCCAATTGAGGTCCTTTGGGTTTTCCATTATTGTTTTCATCCTCCTTATCTTCTTCATTGGTTGTGTCTGTTGGTAAGCGGTTATTCCAGAATTTCCAAGGTAAATCGTGAATATGTCCATTTTTACAAGTCATAACAAAACGAATTTGCTCCAAATGATTTTCATTACAATCTTTATTACTACACTTGGGTGGATTGAAAAAATCAAGTTTTTTTCCGGCACTTCGCCATCGGTTTTTCCATTCATTGTATGTTGCAAATCGTTTACAATAAGAACAATAAAACCATTTTGGAAAGTAATTTGCTTTAGGTCTAACTTGATGCGAAAAAGAATCTCTATCAGTTGGTATAGAAACCAAATGCTTCAAATTGGGAAAACGATTTTTTAAGCGTTGTAATAATCGATCGTCTTTAACGATAAAGTGAGCCAATTTTTCGTTTAAATCTGCATATCCCCAATTATCAAAAGTTTCGATAATTATTGAATTGTCTGTTGTTTCAATTAATGAACCAACTCCTCCATAATTGGAAATAAGTTTACTTCTTCCGTGCTTTATTTTGTCGTTTGGCATAAGTATTAATATTGTCTGATTAATACTTCAGCACTTGGCTCTACACTTCGCATAGACTGCATCGCTACTAAAGTTTCATCATCATTTTTCTTTTCTTGCATTGGCACAATTAGTGATTCTTTTGGGTGGTCTTTCCAAAAATATTTCAAGTCTTTTTGCGCATCAATTTTGTATTTCCAATCTCTTAAAATGTCATCTATTTTTTCAATAATTAACTGTATGTCATTTTGAGCGAACTGGTGATTTTGAAACAATTGAACCAAGTTATTTCTTAATTCACTTTTTACTTTGTCGTTAATTAAAGCCGTTGCCGCATTATTAGCTGTATAGGGTGTTGTGTGTCTGAAATAGGCAAGTATGAGCGTAAATAACATTTTATCCAAAGCATTTTCCGCAAATGGTGTTACACTCAAAGGCTCGACTTGTTTGTAAAATGTTTTATGGAATTGTACAAAGTCTTCAAAATAAGATAAATCACGACTGTTAAATGGATCGTAAAGTGTCATAACCAAACCTTCGTTTTTCCTTGCCACACGGCTACTTGCCTGAATATATTCAGCAGTATTTGGAGGCATTCCATTCATTATCATAACTCCTAATCTACCAACATCAAGCCCAACACTTATCATATTGGTAGCTAATACCAAATCGTAAGCTTTATGCTCTTTGATATTTCCATTAAATCGAATTTCTAATTTGTCTAAATTCTTTTTGATTTTTTCATTCGGAATACGGCTTGTTAATTCAATGTTTCGATAAGAAAGTTTGCTGTAATTACTTCTTTCACTTTGGGAATTATTTTGTAAATATCGAACTTGTAATTGTTTTATAATGGGTTTTAACTCCGAATTAATTTTGTTAGAAAATCGTCCAATTTCTTTTAAACTTTTGAAATATGAAAGTATCGTCCAAAAATTGTCAGCCTCTTTTTTATCCAATGATTTTTCCCAAATTTCCAACCTTGCAAATAACAATGATGCTAATAACTGTAAGTTTGTTACAACTGTAGTTTTACCTGTTGGTAAAATACCGATGTATTTTCTCTTACTATCTTCAATAACTTTCGAGAAAAATGTATCGTCTGAATTGGTTGCATATTGAGGGAAAACTCTTGCTTCTCTACCGTACAAACCTTGTATTTGTTTATCAACATTTTTTATTGTTGCCGTTGATGCGATGATTTTAGGATTATTACAAAGTTTCAGTAAAGCATTTTCAAACAAACCAACTAAACTTCCCAGCGTTCCGTTCAATAGGTGTAATTCATCTTGTATTATCAATTCAGGTTTGCGATTTGAACCATTATTGAAGAATGTTGTAGATTCTCCTTTCCAGGCCAATGATGCAAATTTATCAACTGTCGCAAAAAGTATGGTTGGTGGTTTTGAATAAATATCTTCATCTATTAAAACAATGGGTAAACCTCCATTTTGCTCTGAAAAATGACAAGCATTGTTCAAGCAGAAGCTTTGCAATTTCCTACTTGCTCTGTGACCAATTTGATAAGCTGTGTCTTTTTCTGTTAATCGTGAAATTATTTTAGAATTGCACCATTGACAGGTAGACAACTGAAAAGGGTTGACAACATATTGATTACCTTGATTGAGCTTCTTTTGGATTGATTCTAATTTTTTCTTGGCATCTTTCAAATAATTTGGAATAGTTTTTTTTCCCACCCAAAAACCAATTGAGATAGGTTTATCTCCTAAATCATTATGATTGCTTCTGATAAACTCACAAGCCAAAATTAATTTAGAGGCTCTTTCAAATTGTTGTGCGGAAAGTAAACGTAATGTGTATCGTATGATGATATTTACACCATTATAATTATCAGGATATTGTATTCTTCTCCAAAAAATTAAGAAAGCAGAAACCGCTAAATATGCTTCCGTTTTACCACCACCTGTGGGGAAATATAGTAAGTCTATTAATTCTTTTTCGTTGCTGTCTTCATCAACAAATGAAGCTAAACATTGTAAAATAAATGCTAATTGAAATGGTCGCCATTCGGGAATTCGGTCTGATGGAAATGGCAAGGTTCCGTAATCTTGAAAATTATGTTGCAATTTCTCTTTGCGTTCCCAAACCTCAAAACCTTCTTTTTTCTTGCTAAAATGCTGTTGACTTTGAAAGAATTGCAGATAAATAGCGGTATTTGCTAATTGAAACGCACGTAGTGCTTTTTTGTTTTCAGAAAGCAACTTAATACCGTTGTTTATTCGATTGTAAATCTGTTCGCATTTTGCAATGTTTTGCAACCCTAAATCATTTCCATTAGCATCTTTTCGCTCATCTTCAATCCAATTTTTATAGGCTTTGGCAACTTGTGTTAAATTTGAAATGATACTTTTTATATCTGAATTGTAAACAGATAGGTTTTTGATATTTAGAATTTCACCTTTTATTTTGTCAGTTTCCGAACTTTGATTTTTGACGTCATATTCGGGTAAAAATGTAGATTGTATCCACTGGGGAGTATTGGGCGATTGTGCATTTTCCCAAGTACAAGCAACATTGTGTCCAATGCCAAAAGCTAATTTATCACGATAAAGATAATCCAACATTTTATCTTCATCTGTTTTGTACAAATGTGTCTTATAATCTCTAAACGGTAATAGTTCTTCACTTTCAATAATGATTTTAGTTTGAAAACAAGATAACCGATTCACTTTTTCTTTAGAAAGAGAAAATTTATCTTTCGGAATGAGTGTTTTGTTTTCAATAACTGTTTTAATGTAGTATTTATCAGGAGAATTGGTGTAAAGTTTTAAATGAAAGACAAGGTTTTCTTTCATCTCCTTGCTCCAATTTTTAGTATTTACGTTTACTTGTTCTGATAACTTTAATTCAAGATGCTGATTGTTCGTAGATAGAATCTCATTGATGTTAATTTCAAGTTCAATGAGATTATCATTTCGTTTGTATTTGTCTTTAAAAAAAAGTTTAGAAATGACTTTGTATAAAGCGTGGTCGTATGATGTAGCTTTCCCCAACGATTTTAATCCATTTTGAAATGCCTGATATTCTGCGGTTATTTTCCCATCTTTTTTACGTTGTATTTTTTTTATTTGAGAGAGAGTTTTGTTTGTTTCATCAAAATTCACATAATTATTTAAACCGTATTCAGATAGTAAGTTTATACCTTCACTACTATATATAATTTTAATTTCTTCTGGTTTCGCTTTGGTGTAATTTCCAAAAAGAATAATTGCTTGAAATTTTTTACAAGACTTTTCAACGGCAAACGTAATTCCAAAATGTGAAGGGAAAAATGTATTTGATGTGTATTTTGGTTGGGTATCAGTTTTGTCAGCTTCATCTGCATCTTCTTCAAAAATTTCTTTTTCCTTATTTTCTGCTTCAACTGTATCAGAACTTAACTCAATTAAGTCGTCAGCATCTTCATCTTTCATTTCCAGTTCGCCATTATCACTTGCATTTGGCTGTAATTGTTTTGGAAACAAAATACCTGAAAAATATCGTTGCAAAGGTTTCCCCTCAATAATTTCATTACTAAAATCTTCTTTGCATAGAAAAATATCTGAACCCGGACCGATTATTTCTTTCCTAACACGTTCAACAACAATTTCTCTGTTTTTTTCTACAACACTCATAGTTCAATTTGTTCTAAAATAATTGTTTCTAAGGCTTCAATATCATCGCTATAAACTTCTTTATTGACAACCGTATATATAGGCATAAATTCATTAACAAAAGCTTGTAAAGTATTTTCGTTGAAATTTCGTTTTTGTAAAATTTCTCCGATTTTCCTTTCCTTTAAAAATAAACGCAATTCTTGTTTCAATCCACGACCAAGCACAATCATTGTACTGTTGTATGTGGTTTTTGATTTTAGGATTGGGTTTAATATGATGTCTATTTCGCTATCTGTTTTATCTTGATAATATAATCTGAAAATTGCCCTTAGGTCATTTTTAAACATTGGAAATTTTCTAAATCCTTTTCCGTAAGTAGCCGATGTAGTTATTAATACTCTTAATCCTTTTTCTTTTAATCTTAAATAAAGTTCTTCATCACCATATTTGTCCCTTAAATCAGATATGATTTGTTTCCAAAATTTGGCATGTTCTTCTACAATCCCAAAAATATCGGGTTCAGTTTCAACTGCTACTTGGTATAAATTTTCGGATAATTCTTCTTTTGGATAAATTCTAATTTTATCACCAACCTTAATTTTGTATGCTTTTTTCAAATTGCCTTTACCTGTAAAAACAATGTCGTTGCTATCTAAAAATAGAATTCCTTTGTCGGTTGCTACTTTGTAAATTAGTTTTTCTTCAATATCATCAAGTAATAAGTCACTTTCATCTTTGTATCCGGTATATGCTCTGCTATTCATTTCATCTAATCGGGAAACAATACCGTTTATTGTAGAGCTAATGTCTGTTATATTGTCTCGTACTTCTTTGTATTCAATACCACAAATTTCCAAACGGTCATCTGATTTTATTTCTGTTTCAATTTGTTTTTTTCTTTGGTTAAGATACTTGTGATAAAGATTCTTTTCTTGTTTATAAACAATCAATCTTATTTCGTTATCCAAATTGTAGATATAATCAAAATCTTTTTGACCGTTAAATGAATAAAAAACCAAAAGTTTATTTTTGGTGTCCATTCTTTTTAGAATCGAAAATGGTATGATTTCAACTTTTCTGTTATTGATTCGTTGGTTTAAAAAATCTAAATCATTATTGTCAGTTACAGTAATCGTTCTTTTATCTGTTTTATCGAGAAAGTCAAGTAAAACTTGTTGCTTGGGTTGATTTTCTTTGATAAAGTGAAGTAAATTAAATAGCTCTGTTTTTGGGTTGTTTTCATTGAGGTAGTCAATCGTGTATCCCCCTGCATTATCTAATTCTTTTTCTAACTCTTTATTGATGTTAAATCTGTCAATTAGATTTTGAATAGTTTCAGTTTGAATAGAATTAAGAGCAATTCGCAAGATATTTCCATAGGATTTTAATTCAATGTCAAATTTTGAATTTATATATGCTATTTTCTTATCAAGTTTATTAATGAAATTTTCTATTTCGTCAGTTGGTATGTTTCGAAATTTAATCATAGCGCATTTACAATTTCTATTTCTTCTTTAAACCAATTCCAACAAGGTATGGATTCATTTTTAGTAGGAGAATAGCTGTTGGAAATAACTATCAAGTTGAAGTCAAATCTTGATTTGTCTTGAAGTATTTGTTCAATTTTATCAGCTTCGGTATCAAAAACAATTATGGTTTTTACCTTTTCACCTTTGATAAGAATGTCTTGATAGCAAACTTCATATTTTGGTGTGAAATATGCCAAACAATCCTGCAAAGCTGGAATCGATTTTATTTTCGTAGCAGAGCCTTCTTCTCGTGGATTTGGTAAATACGTACAAGGAATTTTATTCCTGTTAGGTAAACAGTCCCATAATGGTTTCTTGGCGATAAAAACAGTTTTCTTTTCAAAATTTGTAGGTGTAAAATCCATTTTTATACCGCCATTTAAGTCAGAAAAAAACTTTGTGTAACCTTTCAATTGCCTTGAACCTTTCTCAATAGGTATATAATTCTTTACTATATCGTCATACTTTAGGTTCTTATTAGCTTTGGTCTTTATATCTTCAATATTAAATGTGTTATTGAAAATACGTTTTATTATATAATAATGCTTCTTACCATCTCTATAATTCCTTTTGTCTCTTAATTTATTTCCCTTTTTTAAAGTAGGCAAATCGTAATGATTAAGGTATATGTCATTTACAAACTCTATAAATAGTTGCTTCCCAATTTCAAAGATTGTATTTTTTGAAGACTGGAAGTTGATGTGAATAGGTTGGCTTTTTTGGTAGAAGTTTAAAATGAATTTTAAAGTTAGATAAGCAGTATTTGAATCAAGTATGTTAAGAGTATTAATATGCTCATATTTATTCCATAGTGCTTGATAATATTCTTCGTTTAAAATTGTCATTTTTCAAAAATCCTTTCTAACAAATATATACTCTTTTTTGTCGAACGTTGGCAAAAAACAGCTCTTTTGGTTTTTCAGCGTAGGCTTTTGTGTTAGCAAAAACCAAATGTGCTGTTTGTGTGTTGGCTATTTCTTCTCGTTTCATTTTACTACTTCCGTGCTCTTTTTTGTATGCCGCACAACGGTTAGGGCTATGGTGCGTGCCGCAGTTTATTGTTTTATTTTTCTATTTACCCGTATCTTTATTTAATGTTTAACTTCCATGTTTACAGCTAATTGCGGTATGCACTATGAGCCATTGTTG
>JALTUD010000642.1 GCA_027047735.1 Flavobacteriales bacterium
CATACAAATGGACAAACGGAACTGTTTATACAGGATTATGGAAAAACAATATGCGAGAAGGGAAAGGCGTTTTATCCTTACCTAATGGTAATATTATAAAAACAACTTGGCATCGTGATACAATGCAAGGACCTGCTGAAATAACAAACCCTAACGGGGAAATAACAATGGGATTTTTTAATAAAAATATATTTACAAAAAATCAATAATGATAACAAAACTATCCATACTTATACCCGCGTATAACGAAGGGAGAACCATCCATCTTATTTTAGATAAAATAAAGGAGGTTAAATTGGTCAATGACATTGAAAAAGAAATTATTATTGTTAATGATTGTTCCGGAGACAATACCGTAGAAGCTGTCGAAGCATATAAATTGAAAAATCCAACTTTAAACATTCAACTGCATTCACAACCATTTAACCAAGGAAAAGGGGCGGCAATTCACAAAGCAATTGAATTAGCAACCGGTGAATATCTTATTATTCAAGATGCTGACTTAGAATATGACCCTGCGGAATATAATGATTTACTAAAACCTGTTTTATTAGGTTTTGCTGATGTTGTTTACGGTTCTCGGTTTGTGGGTGGCAATCCACATCGTATTCTTTTCTTTTGGCACAGCATCGGCAACAAAATATTGACAACGTTATCCAATATGTTTACCAATCTTAACCTTACCGATATGGAAACGTGCTATAAGTTAATCCAAACGGATGTAGCTCAAGGTTTGGACTTAAAAGAAAAACGCTTCGGTTTTGAACCGGAATTAACAGCAAAATTGGCTAAAATAAAAACATTAAGAATTTACGAAGTGGGTATTTCTTATTACGGGCGAACCTACGAAGAAGGAAAAAAAATTGGGTGGAAAGACGGTGTAAGAGCTATTTACTGTATCCTAAAATATAATCTTTTTGCAAAATGAATAACGAACCGGAATTTATAGAAGACGATACAGTAGGTGAGCAAACCTTGGAGGCAATCAGTGATGCTGATAAATTTAACGATTGGATGTACGCTACCATAAAACCTTTTGCCAAAGGGAAAGTATTGGAAATTGGTAGTGGAATCGGCAATATTTCTAATTGTTTTATTGAGGATGGAATTTCCATAATGACTTCAGATATTCGCGATGGATATTGCAAGCGATTAAAAGAACGATTTTCCGGAAAACCTACTTTTTTAGGTACGATAAATATGAATCTTACCGATACGGATTTTGACAGCAAATTTTCAGAACATCTTAATCAATATGATACAGTTTTTGCTTTGAATGTGGTAGAACATATTTACGATGACAGGCTTGCTATTCGAAATGCTAAAAAACTCTTAAAAAAAGGCGGACACCTCATTATTCTTGTTCCTTCCTACAACAAGTTAATGAACGGATTTGATGAAGAACTCGGACACTTTAGAAGATATACCGTTCGTTCGTTAACCCATCTTTTTAAGCAAGAGAAACTAGAAATTATTCATCAACAGTATTTTAATTTTATTGGTATTTTCGGTTGGTATATTTCCGGTAACTTGCTAAAGAATAAAGTTATCCCCAAAGGACAGATGTCAATGTATAATCGTCTTGTTCCTGTTATTAAATTGATAGATAAAATCATTTTAAGGAAAATTGGACTTTCTACAATTGTTATAGGGAAGAAATAATAACGAGTTATTGAACACAAAAAAAGCCTTTCAAATGAAAGGCTTTTTGTTTTTTGAAAGCTTTATGCTTCCTATGTAGCGGGGGCCAGACTCGAACTGACGACCTTCGGGTTATGAGCCCGACGAGCTACCACTGCTCCACCCCGCAATATATCTTGAATACGATTTTATCTATTGCGAGTGCAAATATACAAACATTATTGAAACAGGCAAAGTTTTTTTTGCTTTTTTTGTTTATCCTTAAATCCGCAAGTACTTTCGTTATGAAAAGTCAAAATGTGCATTATTATTGGTCAAGCACAGTTTTGAGACACGCAAGTACAGCAATAGCTACGGTAAGTATCGAAAAACGAGCTTTGTCAATAATGATGCGGAGTTTGGCTTTGTAATAGAATTTCACTTGCGGATTTAAGGTTTATATTGAAATCTTGGCTTTTCATAACGAAAAACTATACATAATTAAGGTTCTTGAAATGGTGATTCGTAAAAAAAAGCCTTCACTCTTGGGGTTTCATTATCTAACTTAAATACATTTGTAAAAAATATTTATATGTCAAATAAAATAAGGGTAAGTTTAGTTTTGCAAGGCTTCACAAACTTAATAACAGATGCTACTATTAGTATTACTGAACTAGTTGAGGGTATGCACAAGCAAATTTCACCCTCTCATTTTTTTAAGCCTTCTCCTATTCAGGAATTGACTTCCTATCTCACAAAATTCACTTATGGGAGTATAAAAAAAAACTACTCAAGTTGTCGGCAAGGGAATAAATGAAGCATTAGAACAATATTCCTCAATAATGGGGGAAATAGAGCTAACAAACAGAAGAGAAGATAGACAATCATTTCTGAATGGCGTCATCGGTGATTATTTGGAAGAGAATAATAACCCTTTGAATATTACAATGCAATTCAGATATCAGGGCAACTCAATTACTATCAATGAAGAAAGCTTAGCAAAAATTTATCCGGTTATTAAAGGAAAGGTTCTATTAATGATACACGGATTATGTCTTAATGATTCCCATTGGAATAGAAACGGGCACAATCACGGGGAAAAATTAGCAAAAGAATTAGGCTTTACTCCTGTTTACTTATATTATAATAGCGGTCGCCATATTTCAACAAATGGACAAAACCTTAATGAATTATTGGAAGATTTGGTTTTGAACTGGCCACTCCCTGTTGAAGAGTTAATTATTCTAACACATAGTATGGGAGGACTAATTTCAAGAAGTGCCATTTATTATGGAGAAAAACAACAAAAATCGTGGGTCAAACATCTAAAAAAAATATTTTTTTTAGGGACTCCTCACCATGGAGCTCCAATGGAAGTTATAGGGAATTATTTTGAAACTACTTTAAAAATTATTCCTTACACAAGACCTTTTGCTCGTTTAGGAAGAATAAGAAGTGCGGGGGTAACAGACTTAAGGTTTGGTAATTTACTTGATGGGGATTGGGAAAATAGAGATCGTTTTAAATTGGAAAGAGATAAAAGATGTTGTGTCCCATTACCTGAAAAAATAGAATGCTATAGTATTGCGGGCTCGGTTAGTAAATCAATAAAAGAGGAGAATCCAAAATTAAAGGGAGATGGTTTAGTCGAGGTAGCAAGTGCATTAGGAACACATAAAAACAAGAGTAAAATTTTAAACTTTAAAAAAGAAAATACCTGGATAGCTTATGAGAACAAACATATAGATTTATTAAGTTCTTCAGAAGTTTATACCAAAATCAAGGATTGGATTGTTTAGTTCTTTATACCATATTGCCTTTTATGATTAATAAATTTCGATGCCATATCCTTCTTTGTAAATTTTTTCAATACCGGGCTATGCAAAGAAAATATTCATCGTCTGAGAACTACAAGTTCCACTTTCTTGCACTTATTTCATCCCGCGTTAGAGATTGGTATCCCTAACACAAGTAAAATAGACGGTAGAAAGCGTTTTTTGATTCCTTATCCTTCTTCAAAAAATATTTCCATAGCGGGTGCTATGCTCAATGCAATGAGCTTTATGGAGAATTTGAAGAATTTATTTTTTTCAAGACTTAGGCGTAAAATTTTTGTTGTAACGAGTTACTAC
>JALTUD010000643.1 GCA_027047735.1 Flavobacteriales bacterium
AACACGTGCTGAATAGAAGTACATAAAGTGTTTTTATTTCCTTTATCCTGCTTCATAAAATATTTCCATAGCTCGGCTATGCAAATATTTTCTTCATTGTCTAAAGAAACTAAAATTCACTTTCTTGTACTTCATTCAACACGCGTTAGGGATAGAAGCGACATCCTTTTGCCCTCCCTCCTTTTGGAGGGCAAAAGATATAGCGGATAGCCCGACCCTAAACACAAAAAGCATCTATCCCGTAGGGTAGGTGCTTTTTGTGTTTAGGGGAACGCCCATAAAAAAAACTCACAGGAAACATTTATAATAAAAAACGTTTCCAATGTGAAAAATGTTTTTATCTTTGCATAAAATTCAATAAGGCAATGGATAAGAATGAATTAATGGAACGTGTTGCTGAGCTTTTTATGCGGTTGGGTATAAAGAGTTTAACGATGGATGATATTTCCCGGCTGTTGGGGATTTCTAAAAAAACGTTGTACAAGTTTGCTAAGGATAAAAATGATTTAGTAAAGCAAACGATGCAATTAGCTATAGAGTCTGATCAGCAGTGTTTGAGTGAACTGATAGAGGAGGGGAATGCTATCGATAAAATGGTAGCGATTAACGACCAAATTAGTGAAAAGCTGGAAAATATTCAACCGGCGGTTATTTTTGATTTGCAAAAGTATTATCCGGAGGCTTGGAAAATAATGGAAGAGCACAAGTCGGTTTTTATTTATAATCAGGTCAGACAAAATATTGTAAATGGCGTTAAAGAAGGCTTATACAGAGATAATTTAGAGCCGGAACTTACTTCTAAGATTTACGTGTCTTTGGTCAATTCTATTTTTGAGTCCAATTTGTTTGATTTAAAAAAGACAACTTATCAGAGGTTGCATACCGAAATTGCCAGGTATCATTTGCGTGGAATAGCGAGTGAAAAAGGATTAAAATACATAAAGTCGCTCTTCAAAAAAATTAAATATTAAGATTATGAAAAGATATATTCTCGTTTTTCCGTTGTTGTTTAGCTTTGTCTATGCACAGGAAAATTCGTTTAGTTTGAGCCAAGCTAAAGCTTATGCGGTAGAACATTCAAAAGAGATAATGAATGCTAAATTGGATATGGAGAAAGCTGAAAAGAAGGTTTGGGAAACGACGGCTCAAGGTCTTCCTCAGGTTTCTGCCAAGGGTGAGTTTCAGAATTTTATTGATATACCGACGACAGTTGTTCCGGCAAAGGCTTTTAATCCGCTGGCTCCTCCCGGTGCTATCTCCGAATTAAAGTTTGGAACCAATTATAACTTAAAGGGGACAATTCAGGTTTCTCAATTGATTTTTAACGGAAATTATTTAGTGGGATTGCAAGCGGCTAAGGCGTTTACGAATACAAGCAAAATATTGTCTGAAAAACAAGAGTTGGAGACCAAACAAAAAGTAACCGATGCGTATTATACGGTTTTGTTCTTGCAGGAAAATGCTAAAACGTTACAAAGAACGTTGGAAACGTTGGAGAAACTGTATAAAGAAACTCAAATTCTTGTCAATGAGAAAGTCTTAGAATCTACTAACGCTTCGCAAATTCGCCTATCTGTATTACAGGTAAAGAATGGGATTTCAAAAGTAAATACGCAAATATCCGTAGCTAAAAAATTGTTGAAATTTCAAATGGGTATGCCTTTGGAAACTCCGATAGAATTGACGGATAGTTTAGATGCTTTTGTTCAGGATGAATTAATGGATGCCAATAGTATATCTTCTTCTGATAATGTTGACTATAAGGTGGTAGAATCTCAGCTGATGCTCAATCGTTTATCGTTAAAAAATACGAAAGCGAATTATTTACCTTCGTTGGCAGGTTTTTTCTCGTATCAAAAAAATGCACAGCGGTATGAATTTAATTTTTTCGATGCTAATAAGAGATGGTATCCGACTACCTTGTGGGGTGTAACGCTTAATGTGCCTATTTTTAGTAGTGGTCAGAGAGCCTCGCAAGTGAGCCAAGCCAAATTAGAAGTGCAAAAAACAGAAAACTCATTGGCTAATGTAGAGCAAGGTATTCGATTGCAAATCAGTCAGGCGTCAGCCGATTACCAAAACGCAGTAAATAATTTAACCTTTCAAAAAGAAGCTGAATCGGTAGCCAAAGAAATTTTAGACCATACTACTTTGAAATTTAAAGAAGGTACGGTTAGTTCGATAGAACTAAGCCAAGCTCAAAATCAATATCTTTCTGCACAAGCCAACCTAATAGCTGCTAAACTTGAATTAGTAAAAGCCCGGTTAGCGTTACAAAAACTAAGTAATAAACTTTAAATCATTAACTCATGAAAAAAATTATTCCAATCATATTTACGTCTGTTTTTTTATATTCTTGTGGTTCTTCAACAGAACATAAGGAACAAAATACACCTGAAGTCGCACCTAAAATAACCAAAGTATCAACGATAACCGTTCAACCACAGCTTTTTGAACATTTTTTTCAAGTTCAGGGCGCGGTTGATGCCGAAAAGAACGTATTGGTCGTTCCGGAAGTCGGTGGGTTAATTAAGTCTTTGAATGTTAAGGAAGGGCAAAATATCCAAAAAGGACAAGTGATAGCCACTTTTGATTCGGATGTTGTGGCTTCCAACATAGAAGAACTGAAAGACCAACTCGATGTAGCAAAATATATGTATGAAAAGCAAAAAGCTTTGTTTGATAAGGGAGTAGGAACGGAGTTGGCTCTAAAACAAGCTGAAGGTCAGTATAAAACTCTACAACAAACTTTACATACATTGCAAACGCAAAAAGGAAAGTTTATACTGAAAGCTCCTTTTAGCGGATATGTTGAGGAGGTGTTTCCGGTTGTGGGGCAAATGGCAGCTCCTTCTACGCCAATTATTCGACTAATTGATTTAAGTAAATTGAGTGTTAAAGCTGATATTTCAGAGAGTTATTTAATCAAATTAAATAAAAATAGTTTAGCTACACTTGTTTTTCCCGCTTTGGAAAATTTAACCATTGAAAATTTACCGATAAAAAGAGTGGGAAAGTTTATTAACCCAATGAATAGAACAGTAGGTATTGAAGTGAGGATACCGAACCCTTCGTCTTATCTTGTGCCGAATTTGATGAGTGTGGTCAAAATTAGAGATTATGCCGATTCTTCAGCCTTGGTTGTCCCGTCAAGTGTTATTCTTCGTGATGTGGAACAAAAACCTTATTTGTTTGTATTGAAGGACGGAAAAGCCAAACAACAGTATATAACAATAGGGCAAATATCAGGAGATAAAACAGAGGTTGTTGAAGGGTTAGTGCCTAACGAGCAGGTCATAGATAAAGGATGTAGAGGTATAAAAGATGGTGAAGAAGTAACCGTGATGAATTAAAGTTGAACAAGTGAACCTTTACACAACTTCAAAAAATATTTGATAAAATGGACAATAACAAAAAGAAATTTAAAGATTTTTCTTTATCTACTGCTGCGATTAAAAACAGCAAGACGGTGTATTTGATTCTTGCGATTATCCTCATTGGTGGAGCAATTGCTTATAGTAGTATGGCAAGGGAGAGTTTTCCTGAAATTCAAATCCCTCGTATTTACGTTAATATTCCCTATCCGGGTAATTCGCCTGAAATTATCACGGATAAAATTGTAAAGCCTTTGGAAAAGGAGCTGAACAAGTTAAAAGGGGTGAAGAAGATTAAATCTACGGCAATACAAGATTTTGGAATTGTAGATATAGAATTTGAATCGGATGTAACACCCGAGGAAGCAAAAGATAGAG
>JALTUD010000644.1 GCA_027047735.1 Flavobacteriales bacterium
GAAAAGAGGTAACCACTCTATAATATTAAATATCAAAAGTGCGGAAGGGTGTAAAAACAGAATAGAGGATAAAGTGTTTGTAGAAGAGGATTATAATTTGCTCGCACCAAATACATTCTCTCCTAACGGAGACGGATTAAATGATGAGTTTATTCCATTTGCTTTGAAAGATATGAATGTTCCTTTTACTTTGATAATACAAGATAGAAGAGGAAATGTAGTATTTAAAACTTCGGACATAAACAAAGCTTGGGACGGTACAAACATGAACACAGGAGAACAAGCTCCGGAAACAAATTACATGTGGTTTGTACGTTTGATTAATGAAGAGGGACAGCCCGAGCAGTATAAAGGCGAGATTTTAATAAAGAGAAATTAGAAAAACAGAAATAGGGGTTATTATTCTTAGGGGTGTACGTTGAAATTTTACATAAAATTAACGTACACCCCTTTTTTTTGAATTACTTTTGCTAAAAACATATAAAAATTTAAGCAATGGCATTAAATAACAGATTCAAAGCTTTGGAAGAGTTGCAAAAAAGACAACCAAGGAAAGTAGAATTTCCATCAGGTAAAATTTCGGACTATTACGGAGAAAATGTATTTAATATAACAGTGATGCGTTCGTACTTAACCAGTGAAGCTTTCAAAAGCGTGAAGAAAGCGATGTTGGAAGGATACAGAATTGAACGTCATATAGCCGATCAAATAGCTACTGCAATGAAAGATTGGGCAATGTCAAAAGGTGTAACGCATTATACGCACTGGTTTCAACCATTGACAGGGTCAACTGCAGAAAAACATGATGCGTTCTTTAAGCCCGTTGAAGAAGGAAGAGCTATTGAGCAATTTGAAGGGCAATTATTAATACAGCAAGAACCGGACGCTTCATCATTCCCGAACGGAGGAATCAGAAACACCTTTGAAGCAAGAGGTTACACGGCTTGGGACCCAACATCTCCTGCATTTATAATGGGACGAACATTATGTATTCCTACTATATTTATTTCTTATACCGGAGAAGCTTTAGATTACAAAGCACCTTTATTAAAAGCCTTAGACGCAGTAGATAAAGCAGCGACAGATGTTTGTCAATATTTCGATAAAAACATAACAAGAGTTCGTTCTACTTTAGGGTGGGAACAAGAATACTTTTTAGTCGATGCGGCTCTTTATAATGCTCGTCCGGATTTGATTATGTCGGGTAGAGCTTTACTAGGTCATTCTCCGGCAAAAGGGCAACAATTAGACGACCATTATTTTGGTTCTATACCTGAAAGAGCAACAGCTTTTATGCAAGACGTAGAAACAGAAGCTTATAAATTGGGTATCCCCGTAACAACCAGACACAACGAAGTTGCACCGAATCAATTTGAGTGTGCTCCAATGTTTGAGGAAGCAGATATTGCCGTTGACCACAATTTGTTGTTGATGGACTTGTTAGAGAAGACAGCTGCAAAACACAATTTCAAAGTTCTTTTGCATGAAAAACCATTCCCGGGATTAAATGGTTCTGGGAAACACAATAACTGGTCATTAGGAACCAATACTGGAGTAAACTTGTTACAACCGGGTAAAAACCCTAAAACAAATTTAAGATTCCTAACCTTTTTAGTTAATACAATTAAAGGTATTCACGATTATGCCGATGTATTGAGAGCAAGCATTGCTTCCGCATCTAACGACCATAGATTGGGAGCAAACGAAGCCCCTCCTGCTATTATGTCTGTTTTTATCGGTTCTCAATTAACTGAGATGTTGGATAAAATCGAGAAATCAATAAAGGCAGGAAAAATGACACCGGAAGATAAAACAGCTTTGAAGTTGGACATAGGAAAAATTCCTCAATTGATGTTGGACAATACCGACAGGAATAGAACTTCACCTTTTGCTTTTACCGGAAACAAATTTGAGTTTAGAGCCGTAGGTTCAACAGCTAATTGTTCTCAAGCAATGATAGCAATCAATACCATTGTAGCAAAACAATTAAAAGAATTTAAAAAGGATGTTGATGCTAAAATAGCCGAAGGAATAAAAAAAGACGAAGCGATATTAAAAGTATTGCAAGATTTGATAAAAAGCTCTAAAAAAATACGTTTTGAAGGCAATGGATACGGAGAAGAATGGGTAAAAGAAGCAGAAAAAAGAGGGCTTTCTAATCTAAAAGATACTCCTAGAGCATTAGCTACAATGAAAACAAAAGCATATAAAGATTTGTTTTCATCTCAAGGCGTGCTAACCCCTCGCGAAATAGAAGCTAGACACGAAATAGAATTAGAGGCTTATACCTTAAAAATTCAAATCGAAGCAAGAATTTTAGGGGATTTATGCCAAACCAATATTTTACCTTCCGCTATACATTATCAGACCGATTTGCTTAAAAACATCAAGCGAATGCAAGACGTGTTTGGCGAGAAAGAAGGAAAGAAAATGGCAAAAGTTCAAATAGAGCTGGCAAAAGAAATCAGTACACACATCGAGGCAATAAAAACCAAGGTTGATGCAATGATTGAAGAGCGTAAAAAAGCCAATAAACTCGAGGATGCGGAAGAAAAAGCTTTCGCTTACTGTGATAATATAAAAAGTTACTTCGAGCCAATAAAATATCATTCAGACAAACTAGAACTGTTGATAGATGATAACTATTGGCCGTTACCAAAATTAAGAGAGCTATTGTTTACAAAGTAAAGTTTAGTTTTTTTAACAAAAAAATGAATAAAAAACAATATCTTTGTAATCATTCTAAATAACAGATTAATTAATCATATAAATTTAAAACAAAATGGCATTTGAATTACCAAAATTACCGTACGCATACGACGCGTTAGAACCACACATTGATGCAAGAACCATGGAAATACACCATACAAAGCATCATCAAGGATATACCAATAAATTAAACGCTGCAATTGCCGGTACTGATTTAGAAAACAAAACAATTGAAGAAATATTAAACACTGTTGAACCAAGCAATGCTGCCGTACGAAACAACGGAGGAGGATACTACAATCACAACCTTTATTGGGTGGTAATGTCACCAAACGGAGGCGGAGAACCAACAGGAGAATTAGCAGAAGCGATTAACGATTCATTCGGTTCATTCGAAGAATTTAAAAACCAATTTTCAAACGCAGGAGCAACTCAATTCGGTTCAGGTTGGGCATGGTTATGCGTACACAAAGGAGGAAAATTAGAAGTTTGCTCTACACCTAATCAAGACAATCCACTGATGAGTTTTGTTGACTGTTCAGGCTTTCCGATTTTAGGAATGGACGTATGGGAACACGCATACTACTTAAAATACCAAAACAAACGTCCGGATTACATCAATGCGTTTTTTAACGTAGTAAATTGGGACAAAGTAGCTGAATTGTACGCAGCAAACAAATAAGAAAAACAAAAAAATAAAATAAAAAAGGTAAATCGTAAAGGTTTACCTTTTTTTATGGAAAATAACGAAGATTTGGGCGTTCCCATTACAGCATAAAAAAGTAGTTTCGTTGCACTACACTACTTTTCAACGCTGTAATGGTCGGGCTATCACTACTCACTCTTTTGTGTTGCATAGGTGCAACAACACAAAAGGAGTTCAAACACGCCGTTCTATCCCTAACGCGAGTGAAATTGGCGAATAGAAAGTGAATTTTTGGTTTCTTAGACGATGAATAAAAATTTTGCATAGCCCCAGCTATGGAAAATTTTTATGAAGA
>JALTUD010000645.1 GCA_027047735.1 Flavobacteriales bacterium
ATCTAATCCTTTTTCTCTTAATTCTCTTGTCTTTCTTGCCATTGCAAGCGTAGCTGATTCAGCTAAGTTATTCAGGCGGTTGGATACTTTTTTCATAGTAGTATTGTAGTATGCTTGTATTGATTTAGTATATCATTAAAACAATAAATTTGTTTTTATGATATGTTTTTTATGCGTCGTTATTTTTATTTTCAATGTAAATTTTATCATTTAACTTCTTCAAAGGTTTTAAGTAATTTCAACCCACTCCTTAACGCTCACTTTAAAACTATTCAACCCGGATTGATTTCTAATTATGGCGAATTCGCCATAATTAAAATTTGGGTTATGAATCGTCTCCCAAACACTTAAAAACTCAAGGGTATTACGATTTCGTAACCAATCAGTTATAAAAAAATTCCCATCTTTTGCCTTTAACATATCTGTTAAACATATATAATCCTGCTCACCTTTCTTAACAATCGAGATTATTTTTTCTTTAACTTTTATTTTTGTCGTTTTACTCATAGAACTATTCAACACACACTGTACAAATGTAAAGAAAAATTATAAATGATTACCTCATTAGCCTATATTTAAGGTTTGACAAAAAATATTCAAGTCTAATTCTTAATTATTTCTACCTTTGAAGGTCAACAACCATATCTAAATCTATGTCTGAAAAAAAACTGTTTCTTCTGGATGCTTTTGCTTTAATTTACAGAGCTCACTTCGCTTTCTCACGCAACCCTCGTATTAATTCCAAAGGATTGAATACTTCTGCAATATTGGGCTTTACCAACTCATTACTTGATATTATCAACAACCAAAAACCTACGCATATAGCGGTCGTTTTTGACTCTTCGGGTAGCACCTTACGTGAAGATTATTTTCCCGACTATAAAGCTCACCGTGAAGAAATGCCCGAAGACATTCGTTTGGCTATTCCTTACATCTATAAAATAATAGAAGCCTTTAATATCCCCATTATCAAAGCTGATGGATATGAAGCGGACGACATCATCGGTACATTGGCTAAAAAAGCAGAAAAAAAAGGATTTATAACCTACATGATGACGCCTGATAAGGATTTTGCTCAACTGGTTTCAGACAAAATATTTATGTATAAACCGGCAAGAATGGGAAAACCCGCCGAAATATGGGGTATTCCCGAAGTAAAAGAAAAATTTGAGGTAGAAGATCCTAAACAAGTCATCGATATTCTAGGTCTTTGGGGAGATTCAGCCGATAACATTCCCGGTATTCCCGGCATTGGAGAAAAAACATCAAAAAAATTAATTGCAAAATACGGAAGTATCGAAAATCTACTTGCCCACACCAACGAACTTAAAGGAAAACAAAAAGAAAATGTAGAAAAATACGGAGAACAAGGTTTGCTTTCTAAAAAATTAGCCACAATCCTACTAGACGCTCCCGTTGAGCTTAATGAAAAAGAATTAAAACTGCATTCTCCCAACAAAAAAGCTCTTGCTCAAATTCTGGATGAACTGGAATTTAGAAATATGGCTAAAAAAATTCTGGGAGAAGAAGTACCTGTAGCGAACGAAAATAAAATTCCTGAAAATGGTCAAATGGATTTGTTTGCCTCTCCTCCTCCAAACACCCAAAAAGAAACATCTCAAGAAGTTGAATATAAAACCATAGAAAACACCAAACACAATTATTCGCTTATCACCTCCATCGAGGATACAAAAAAAACAGTTCAACTTTTGCTCCAAGAAAAAATGGTCTGTTTCGATACCGAAACATCTAGTCTTGATTCACTTGAAACTCAACTATTAGGCATCGCTTTTTCTTTCCAATCACATACGGGATATTACATCTGTATGCGCGAACATACACAAGAAAAACTAAAGTTACTTCGCCCGTTTTTTTCAAACAAATCCATCATCAAAATTGCTCATAATATAAAATTTGATGCAGAAGTTCTCTATCAAAACCAAATAGAAATAACAGGCGTAAGTTTCGACACAATGATTGCCCACTATTTACTCGAACCCGATTTAAGGCACAGTATGGATTATCTTGCGGAAATTTACCTGCACTATAAACCGGTTTCCATAGAAACACTCATCGGCAAAAAAGGGAGAAACCAAAAAAGTATGGCAGATTTACCTTCCGAAGAAATTTACGAATACGCCTGCGAAGACGCCGACATTACCTTTCAACTCTATCAAAAACTAAAAAAAGAAATTGCCATTCCTTACCTAATGGATTTGTTCTACAATATGGAAATGCCCCTCGCCTTTGTACTTATGCGTATGGAAACAGAAGGCATAAAATTGGATATTGACGCTTTACATATTTTCTCTAAAGAACTAGAACAAGATTTACTTACATTAAGCACCAAAATCAAGGAACTTGCCGGCAAAGATTTCAATGTTGATTCTCCAAAACAATTAGGAGAAATATTATTTGATGTACTGGAAATAGACAGCAAAGCAAAAAAAACCAAAACAGGTCAATACAAAACCGACGAACAAACCCTGCAAAAGCTAGTCGGTAAACACGAAATCATCCCCCTGATTTTAGAATACCGAAAACTCAAAAAACTAAAATCTACTTATGTTGATGCCCTCCCCGCTTTAGTCAATCCGGAGACACACCGCATACATACAACTTATATGCAAACGGTAACCGCAACAGGGCGATTGAGTTCCAACAACCCCAATCTTCAAAACATCCCCATTCGATCCGAAAAAGGAAAAGAGATACGAAGAGCATTTATCGCTCGAAACAAGGAGTATCAGATTTTAGCAGCCGATTATTCCCAAATCGAATTACGCATCATTGCAGGATTAAGCGAAGACGAAGGAATGATGGAGGCTTTCCACAAAGGCTTAGATATACACTCCGCAACAGCCTCCAAAGTATTTAATGTCCCATTAGACGAAGTAACCCGCGAAATGAGAAGCAAAGCAAAAATGGTCAACTTCGGCATTATTTACGGCATATCGGCATTTGGCTTAGCTCAACGATTGAATATAAAAAGAAAAGAAGCCAAAGAAATCATCGACAATTACTTTGAAAAATACCCAAAGATAAAAGAGTACATGGACAAATCCATCGCCTTTGCCCGCGAACACGGCTACGTAGAAACCATCAAAAAAAGACGTCGCTACCTTAAAGACATTAACTCAGCTAATGCCGTAGTCCGTGGCTTTGCCGAACGAAACGCCATCAACGCTCCCATCCAAGGTTCAGCGGCAGACATTATAAAATTAGCTATGATAAAAATAGACAAAGAACTTACACAACAACAACTAAAAAGCAAGATGTTATTACAAGTACACGATGAATTAATCTTCGACCTCTACAAACCCGAAACCGAAACCGTAACAAAATTAGTAAAAAACAGTATGGAAAATGCAATAAAATTCAACGTTCCCCTATCCGTAGAAATAGGAATAGCAGACAACTGGCTCGATGCTCATTAATGTTTTTCGGGCGTTCCCATTACAGCATAAAAAAGTAGTTTCGTTGCACTACACTACTTTTTAACGCCGTAATGGTCGGGCTATCACTACTCACTCTTTTTGCCCTCAAAAGGAAGAGGGCAAAAAGGAGTTCAAACACGCCGTTCTATCCCTAACGCGAGTGAAATTGGCGAATAGAAAGTGAATTTTTGGTTTCTTAGACGATGAATAAAAATTTTGCATAGCCCCAGCTATGGAAAATT
>JALTUD010000646.1 GCA_027047735.1 Flavobacteriales bacterium
ACAGATTTTGCAAATGGCTCATTTGAACTAGTATTAACAACAACCGATAATGGTAGTTGTATTGCAGGTAGCGATACTGTTCAGATTAGTATTGAATCTGCTCCTATAGCAAATGCAGGAGTTGACATACAAGCTTGTAGTTCTGAAGACAGTGTACTTCTATCAGGAAGTGTTATTAACGTTACCGGAGGTACGTGGTCAACATCGGGAACAGGTAATTTTGTTCCAAACGACACTGTCCTCAATGCTTACTATTTACCTAGTCTTTCCGACCAACTCTCGGGAAGCGTACAATTGTATTTAACTTCAAACGGTTCAATGGTTTGTGGAAACAGCGTTGATTCTTTGACCTTATCATTTGCTGACCCACTTACCATAGGATTTTCAAACTCTGTAGGTTGTGAAAACAACTACATGAGTTTTACGGATACTACGCAAGTTCACTTTGGCTCAATATCTTCTTGGAGTTGGAATTTTGGTGACGGTGGAACATCTCAAGCTTCAGCACCTCAACATTTATATACAACAGCCGGTGCTTATGACGTTACTTTAACTGTAACTTCAAACCTTGGTTGTTCTTACACTTTAACTCAAACCGTTACGGTTCAAGGTTCTCCAATTGCTGACTTTACCTTTACGGGAGGTGATATTTATGTAGGAGAACAAGTAGGATTCAACGACCTTTCTGTCGGAAGTGTTGCATGGAACTGGGTCTTTGGTGACGGTTTCGGAACATCAATTGACCAAAACCCGAATTACACCTATAATGCTCCGGGAACTTATAATGTTATTCAACAAGTTGAAAATGCTTTTGGATGTACTGATACGGCAATGAGTGTAATTACCATATTGTCAGACGAGAACCAATTTTATCCGCCAGTTGTCCCTACCGGATTCTCGCCAAACAATGATGGAGAAAACGATGTCCTTTATGTAAGAGGAGGTCCTTTTAAAGAAGTCACGTTAAGAGTGTACAATAATTGGGGAGAATTAATTTTCGAATCCAATGACGTCAACAAAGGCTGGGACGGAAAACATAAAGGTAAGGACGTACCTGTTGGCGACTATGTTTACAGTGCTATTGTAATAGCAGAGGACGGAACAGAATACAAAAAGAAAGGAAGTATTTCAATAATTAGATAAGAACCATTTAAAATTTAGAGAGATGAAAAAGCTATACACACATATATTTTGGGGAGTTGTTCTTATGTTAGGAAATACTTCTTTTGCACAAGATTATCATTACACGCAGTTTGACGTGCAAAAACCGATGCTAAATCCGGCACAAACAGGAATGTTTGTTGATGCTAAATACAGAGCCGGAGCACAATTCAGGAATCAGTGGCGTTCCGTTGCAACCAAACCTTTCACAACGTTCTCTTTAGCCTATGATATGCCGGTAAACTCACGATGGGGAGTAGGTGCCTATTTAGTCAATTATGATGGTGCTAAAATTTATAATGCCTTTAACTTTGTTGTTTCCGGAGCTTATAAAATCACGAACCCGCAACAAAGTGAACACTTGTTGACAACAGGTATTCAAGCAGGAGTGATATACAAAAATACGAACAACTTAGATTTAGTATTTGACAACCAATATAACAATGGTACATTTCATTCAGAATTACCAAGCCAAGAAGACTTTGTAAAATACAGCAAAACAATGCCGGAATTTAATTGGGGAATGTACTATGAATACACAGACGATAGTAAACGCTACCACCCTTTCTTTGGAGCTAGCGTTTTTCATATTACCTCACCAAAAGAATCTATATTGATTGAATCCACCAATTCAAAATTACCAAGAAGATTTGCCTTTAATGGAGGTTCTAAATTTAATGTTACCCGAGAAATGGACGTATCATTGAAAGCCTTATATATGATGCAAGGTACAGCTAGGGAATTGGTTTTAGGGTTAATGGGAACGTATAAATTCAATGAGCAAAGTATGGGCTCTTATGTAATGAAATCAAAATATGTAGAGTTATTTTATGGAGCTAATTATCGTTTTAAGGATGCAATTGGGGTTATCTTAGGTATCCAGTACGACGAATTGAGGTATTTAATCAGTTACGATATTACGACCTCTACATTAAATAGTGTAAATGGAGGGCGTGGAGCTATTGAATTTTCAATGATTTTTCAACCCAAAAACGGCTACAGAAAACGAAACCGTAAGAAATTTTAATCTCACCGGTGAATAAAAAAAGAGTTGTTATCGTTGGTGGTGGAGCGGCTGGACTTATGGTCGCAATGCACTTAGATAAAAATATAGATAGTCTTATTCTTGAAAAAGAAAAATCGGTAGGTAGAAAACTGCTTGTCGCTGGAAAAGGAGGATTTAATCTTACCAATCAAAAAGACAAAAACGAGCTATACTCAGAATATTGTCCTAAGGAAATACTCAAACAAAGTTTATCTTTTTTCGGTTCTAAACAACTCAGAACCTATTTAGAAAAAATAGGTATTCCTACTTTCATAGGGAGTAGCGGAAGAGCATTCCCAGAAAAAGGAATCAAACCCGTTCAAGTGCTAAATGCTTTTGTTAAACAAATTGAAGAAAAAGGATTTGAAATCAGAACACATTCAAAACTCGTTGAACTCAACAATAATCATTTGTACTACACGAATAAAAAAGGGGAGCGGATAAAAGAAACGTTTGATTATTGCGTACTTGCTTTAGGCGGAGCTTCGTGGAGTAAAACCGGTTCAGACGGAAAATGGGTAAACCTACTAAACAACATAAAAGTTAAAACCGTTCCGTTTGAACCTTCAAATTGCGGTCTGGAAATCGAGTGGAATAAGAATATTTTAGAACATCATATTGGAAAACCCCTAAAGAACATTCAAGTAAACATAGGAGCAAAAACACAAAAGGGAGAAGCCCTGATAACCCAATATGGTTTGGAAGGAAATGCCATTTACCCTGTTTCATCCATAGTAAGGGAAAAACTAAAATCGAATAGCAAGACACAGCTGTCAATCGACTTTAAACCTTTTAACTCGACAGAAGAAATAAAACGAAAATTAAAAGGCTCTATCCCTAAACAATACCCTCAAAAAATAAAATTACCCACCCAAGCATGGGCGTTAATAAAATCCTATACCAATAAGGAAGAATATCTAAATACAGAAAAAATAAGTCAGAAAATAAAACAATTGCAAATCCCCATTAAAGGGCTTAGACCCATCGAAGAAGCCATTTCAACAGTGGGCGGAATAGACACACAAGAGTTGAATAAAAATTTCAGTCTGAAAAAACAAGCGAACATCTACACCATCGGGGAAATGGTAAATTGGGACGCTCCAACCGGGGGATTTTTACTACAAGGCTGTTTTTCCATGGCAATTTATGTAGCCCACGACATCAATCAACAATAGGCGTACACTTTTCAGTATTAACCCACTTTGCCCACTCTTTATTGTACCCGTGAACGGCACGAGTGAATTTCCCCGTAGAATCAACAAGAGGGAAACCACTATTTGCCCACGAAAAAACGCCCCCATATACATTATACACTTTCTTAAAGCCTTGTTCTTTCAATTTTTCGCCCACTTTTTCACTTCGATAGCCGATGGAACAATACACATAAATCGGTGTTTCTCTATCCAAAGACTTAACCGTCGACCAATTCATATTGTTATACCCAAATAACTTAGCCTTAGGAAGATGAGCTA
>JALTUD010000647.1 GCA_027047735.1 Flavobacteriales bacterium
CTTTTTACACACGTTAGGGATAGAACGGCGTGTTTGAACTCCTTTTGGTTTGTTGCATATATGCAAACCAAAAGAGTGAGTAGTGATAGCCCGACCCTAAAAGACAAAACGAGCGTTTCGCCTTAGCGAAATGCTCGTTTTGTCTTTTAGGGGAACGCCCATATCTACAGGATGAACCTACTTCTATTTTGCCATCAGCTTTTCTTTGTATTTTTTTACTTGTCTTCTTAGTGCTTCTACAGCTTCGTCCGTAGCTTCTTCAAAGGATTTTGCCTGTTTTTTTGCGAATAGGTCTTTTCCCGGTATCATTACCTTTATTTCGACGACTTTATTTTCTTTGGCTTCTCCTTTTTCGACTTTAAGGAATGACTCTACTCCTACTATATGGTCAAAAAACTGTTCTAATTTTTCTACTCGTGCTTCAACAAAATCTACTAGTTTTTTGTCTGCGTCGAAATTTACTGATTGAATTTTAACTTCCATATGTTTTTTGTTTTAGTCGCTCCCCCGAGGGTGAGCTTGTTTATAAATTTTCTTCAACTTTTCCATTGAATTATGGGTATATACTTGCGTTGCGGTTAAATTGGCATGCCCCAACAATTCTTTTATTGCGTTTAAATCTGCACCATTATCTAACATTTGCGTCGCAAAAGTATGCCTTAATACGTGTGGACTTTTTTTGCTTTTTGATGTTACAAGACTAAGATAATGCTTTACCTTTCTAAAAACAAATTTTTGATAGATTTTATTTCCTTTATCCGTTAAAAAAAAATATTCTGAGTTTGTGTTTTGCCTCTCTTCTTGTTGTGTTTTATAGTTTTGAAGAAGATTGTAAAATTCGGGGATTATTGGTATAATCCGTTCTTTGTTTCTTTTTCCGAGTACTTTTATCTCACTTTGGGTTATGTTTTTTGTTTTTAAATTCACTATTTCATCGGCTCTGATTCCTGTATAATAGAGCATCAATAACATTAAGAAATCTCTATCTCCTTTTTCTCCTTCGGGGTATAAGTTTCGTTGAAATAGTTTTTCGGTTTCTGTTTCGCGTAGGAATACCGGCAATTGTTTTGGAGTCTTTAATGATTTTATTGTTGTTATGGGGGTGTCTTCTATTATTTGTTGCTTTTGAAGATATTTGTAAAATGTTCTGAGCGAGCTGATTTTTCGGTTGACTGATTTTTCGGTCTTTCCTTCCGTCAGTAGTTCTCGCATCCAATTTTTTACTTGTGCAACTTTTACTTTTTCTAATTTTTTTGTTTCTTCTTTTTCGTTAATGTAGTCTTTAAATTGTTGTAAATCTTTTTGATATGCTTTAATTGTGTGAGGGGAGTATCTTTTTTCGTAGGTTAAATAATCAAGAAACTTATGTATGGTTGTCAACGATTCCATTGTTTTTTATTTAGTTGGCGTTACCTTAATAATTATAAGAGATATTATCAAAACAAACAGGATAAAGAGAGCTATTCCTCCCCAAGTTTTTTGTTTTTGAGTCAACGAACCGATAAATGATTTGTCTTTTTTTTCCTTCTTCTTGACATAAGCTCGATTTCGTTTACCTATTGTTGGTTGATTGTTTACATTCCAATTGGCTATATTGCTTTCTTGATTGGGATTTACTTTTTCAAGAATGATAGGGAGTTGAATCGAATCTACTTTAAAATTCTTATTGACATCATAGTGGATAGAATCAACATAGCGTCCATTTTTATCTAATAAGCCAACGCTTCCACTATTAGAGGGGATACCTCTTATTAACGAATCTGAACTGATATTAATATTTTTATAATAATCCGTAAGCTTATGGGGAGAACGTGCTATCACATAGTATTCTTTAGGCTTTAGTGATTTATCTTGTTTCAATACTGTTATTTGGTTATTGATTACAATTTTCCAATCTTTTATATTTACCGTTGTATCACTTTTATTGTATAACTCTATCCAATCTTTGGTTGATGCCAATGTGTCGGATTTTAAACAAAGTTCGTTAATAACCACTTCTTTCCAATGTTTACTGTAAGGTAATTTCATGAATTTTGGGGATAAGACACTTAATGAATCCGGGGCTATCCTAATTTTTGACTGCGTTCTATCTGTTGCCCACCCTGAGAAAAAATAACCTATATCCGGTACAGCTTCTAACTCTATGGGTATGCCTGAAAAATAATATCCTGAAAAACTTTGGTTTAGACTCAGTGAGTTTAACTTAATTTTACCGTGTAAGGGGTGTGTTATATTGACTGTAACTAAAACGGTGTCTTTTAAATCGAACTTTTCCATGATAAACTTACGCATATAAGAAGGTCTTTTTCGTGCAAATTCTCGCATTCGTTCTATTTGCTCTTTCCATTTATCGAGATTAGAATAGTTCCATCGATTGAAATGAGTTGGCATTTCTTTTTCAATTAATTTCTTAGTTGAATCGATACGAAACAAAACATTTTCTGTTGAAAATATTGTATTTAAATTATCTGCAAAACGATTGATATACACTTGCTTTATGCTATCGTTTTCGAGTAGTTTTCTAATAAGAAATGTACTCCAAGGTGGATTGGGCCAAGTTTCATCATTTTTTGTTGTCATTTGTTTTAGAGTGTTGACTTTGTAGGCGTATTTATTACTTATTGCAAAGCTTAAATCGGTATCATAGAAAATCCAACGCCATCTTGCTGTGTCGTTTCTTGCTCTCCAATAACGAATATTTCCTCCTGCATCTTTGTTGTGTACATAAACCTCTGCAATATTATAATTGATGTAATTGTCTATATCCATTAATTTGTCTAATTCTCGTATTTTCGATGTGTCTGAAAAATTATTTTTTTCCAAGAACTTATTTAGCTTTAAATAATATTTCCTTGTACCGTATTGCAATTGTTTATTGTGGCGAAGAATATCTACACTATCTTTATCTACTCCACAATTTGATTTCAGGTAATGCTCTGTGATTTTTTCACGCATATTATGAACACCCCAATATTGACCATTTATATAGACTACTACCGGTCGATAAGCCTGAATTTCCATATCTAACGGTTTTACCAAATTGGTAATAAAAGCATCTCTAAAATGAGATTTATTGAAATCTCCTCCTGAATTTCTCAAGACAAATGATTTGTATTTCTTGATATCTTTATCAGGGAATATTGGGTATTTAAAATACTTTTTTCCGTATTTCTTTTTTGAAATAACAGCTAACGATTTCATAGGCAACCCTTTACTAAACCCTCCAAAAATTCTTACTACCGCTTTTTGGTTAAACGCCAACTTTCCATCAGGTTCGAAAAATTCTATATTAGCAACACGTTCCCACCCTTTCCAAAAATTAGCACCTTTATAAGGAGGGTCTTCAGATGCACAACATCCTTTTACATAAATCCCCCTGTCGTAACCAAAAAAGTTATCAGGTTCAACAATGATAGAAACAACTCCCATTGAAAAACTTCTTCCGACTAAAAAACTTTTATTGATTTGTTCTATTTTCTTACCATCCTTGTATATTAAAGCTCGAAAAACAAGATTTGTATCCAATGAAAATGTTAATATAGAATCAATTTTTAAGGATGATGATGATGGCAAAGTTCCATCCGTGGTATAGAATGCCTTTACACTATCTGACTTAACTATCTTTAAATCCAAATGTGCTGGATATATACCTTCATTATGATTAAAATAC
>JALTUD010000648.1 GCA_027047735.1 Flavobacteriales bacterium
TATTGCTATTCAGTAAGCCAAGTTTTCGTTTATATTCCTTTTCGTAACCTTTCCAATTGCGGATAACTTTTTTAGCCCATTCCAATTTTATTTCATCTTTTTCTTCATCGGTTAGTTGCCAATTAATGTCGCTGTTACGCATGCGTTCCGTAATGGATTGAAGACACAGAGCTGCCGATACGGAAATGTTAAAACTTTCCGTAAAACCATACATTGGTATTCGCATATAAGTATCTGCATGAGCCAAAGCTGTATCGGTTAAACCTTCCATTTCGGTGCCAAACAGCAAAGCGATAGGTTTATCAATAGGAAGTTCAGGTAAAAGAACATCATCTTTATGAGGAGTGGTAGCAACAACGGTATAACCTTTTTCTTTCAGCGAGTTGATACAAGCAACTGTATTCTCTTCTTGTTGATTGTGATAGTTTAAGTTCAACCATTTGGCAGAACCCACCGCAATATGAGGATTAACATTGTATTTGTTTCTGTTTTCAATGATGTGAACATCTTGCACACCAAAGCAATCGCAACTTCTTAATACCGCACTGGCGTTATGCGGTTGAAAAATATCCTCAAGAACAACCGTAACGTGTCGTGTTCGTTGTTCCAGCACTTCATCAAATTTTTGTTGCTTGTTTTCAGAAACAAAACTAAGCAAATGTTGTAAAAAGTCTTTATCCATTTTTTGTGTATGTTAACCATTAGGAAGAACAAAGGAACAAAAAATGTTATAAAAATTTGTAATATGTATTTTTTGTTTTTATTTTGTGTAAAATAAAAGTACAATTATGAAAATAACAATGTTAATCGTATGTATTATGTTTACAGCTTTGAGAGTAATTGCTCAAAGTGGAGGTATAGCTATTAATAATACGGGAGCAAACCCAAATTCTAATGCAATGTTAGATATCCAATCAGATAACAAAGGAATATTAATACCTCGTTTAACAACTGTTGCAAGAAATACATTAGGAACTGCATTGGTTATTTCTGATAACGGTATGATGGTTTATGATAAAGATATGAATTTGTTTTTCTATTGGGATGGAACTCAATGGATTCAGGTTGGTAGTGGTTCAGGAGATAACTGGGGAACACAAGTGGTACAAACTTCGGGGACAAACATTTCAGGGGACGGAACTACAGGAAATCCACTTACGGTAACCGATGGAGATTCTGACCCGACCAATGAAATTGAACTACCAAGTACAGCAACTACCAATCAAGTCTTAACGTGGGACGGAACAAACTGGGTGGCTCAAAACGCACCTTCGGGAGCTGATAACTGGGGTACACAGGTTGTACAAACTTCTGGAGCAAATATTTCGGGAGATGGAACATCCGCTAATCCTCTGACCGTAACGGATAATGATTCTGACCCTAATAACGAAATTGAACTCCCGACAGGCGGAACCAACGGTCAAGTCCTTTCTACCGATGGAAGTGGTAACTATTCTTGGGTAAACGATAATCCGGGAACGGATAATCAAAATATTCAAAATCTTGCCTTCAATTCTACAACGAACGTGTTAACTGTAGGTATAGAAAACGGAAATTCCCAAACGGTTGATTTAACTCCCCTATTAAACGACAATGATAGCGACCCGACCAATGAAATACAAGATTTGAGTTTAAATACAACGACAAATATCTTAACTATAACCAATAATGGTACACCGACCAATATTGATTTAACTTCGTATTTAGATAATACCGATAATCAAGATTTAACGTTAAACGGAAATACATTATCTTTGACTAACGATGGAACAACCGTAGATTTGAGCGGTTATTTAGACAATACCGATAACCAAAATATTAGTGGTTCAGGATTATCAGGAACTACATTAACGATTGGTATTCAAAATGGTACAAGTGAAACGGTTGATTTATCTTCTTTAATTGACCACGATTGGTATAAAGTAGGAACTACCTCTCCTCCAACATCAATAAGCGATAATATTTTCACGCAAGGAAATGTAGGGATAGGTATAACAACTCCGCCAAATGGAAGTCTACAAATATCAAGTCAAACAACTAGTTCTGGTAATGGAAGTTTTATTGCTACGTCTATTCCTCAGGTAGTTTTTCATGATAATGGTGGGGGAGATTATTCTTATATCACGGGATTTGACCAAGGTATATTATTGGGGGATAATTTAAGTGATTATAATGTGGCAATGAGTAATAGTACTTCGCCAACTCCGGTTTTATATATTGCTAATACAGGAAAAATTGGTATAAATACTTTTACTCCTACTGAAAAATTAGAAATTCAGGGATCTATAAAAATAGTAGATGGCACAGAAGGTATAGGAAAGGTGTTAACATCTGATGCTTTTGGGAAAGGAAGTTGGTCGGCTATTGAGCAAGAGCAATCTGGAACATTTACTCCAGTTGTTCATATGATTCCTGCAGGGAGTCCAGCACTTCAAGCGAATGCAACTCTATCGTTTAATGCTACTGGTAAATACGTAAAAAAAGGAAGTTTAGTGTATGTTTCAATTACTAATCTGCCAGATAATACAACCTGTGATGGATGTACTTTTTTTAAAATTTCAGGACTGCCTTTTACAGCTACCGTAGAGTCAAATTTTTCAATGGGGCATGCCAGAGGTATGATTTGGAGATATAATACTGTTTCTAATAGTTATTTTTTAGTTGAACCAAGAATAGATGCGTCTGATTTTAACTCAATATTAATGAATGCCTCTCGAACCGAAACTCACTATACAGGGTATATTGGTTTAAGGTCATCCGGTGGTTCACAGGGAACATTTATTTCGAGTATCTCAGGAACTTATTTAACTACTCCATAATTTCTTTTAATTTAATAACTTAATTTTGATATAAATCGTAACAGTTTTCTTGTCCAATGGCATAAAAGTAGTATTTTCGTTGCGTGAGTAAAAGAGTACATATAAAAACCGCCGAAATTTCTACTGTGTTGGGAATGTCTTTGTTGTTGTTTTTATTGGGATTATTGGCGTATGTGCTGGTCATTACCGATAAAGCGGCAAACGAGATTAAGGAACAGTTGGTAGTGGATGTTTATTTTAGAGATAATGCACGTGAGGTGGATGTAAGAAAATTGGAAAAAGAACTTGTTGCTTTACCCTATGTTATTAGTGCCAATTATGTATCCAAAGATTCGGCGAAAGCACTTTTGATGCAACAGCAGGGAGAAGATGTGTTTGAAATATTGGATGGTGTAAATCCCTTGCGACAATTGATTGCGGTTAACTTATCTTCGGAATACGTCAATAGAGATTCTGCTCAGGCTTTTAAGGAACGCATACTGAAAGGAAACGAGTATATTATTGACGAGGTGTTTTATAATCAAGCTCATTTTTTGGAGATAGGAAAATCATTTAAAAAATTAGAATTTTTCTTGTTGGTAGCAGCAGGCTTGTTGTTGATTATTTCGATTTTGCTTATCAATAATACAATTCGTTTGGCTATTTATTCCAAACGTTTTTTGATTCGTACCATGCAATTGGTAGGAGCGAAATCTTCTTTTATCAGAAGACCGTTTTTGTTGAAATCCTTGTATCAAGGTTTTTTGGCAGGTGTGATAGGAGTTTTGATGTTGTTGGCACTCGGTTATTTTTTGATGGATTTTAATCCGGAAACCATTGTTAAGGCTACGG
>JALTUD010000649.1 GCA_027047735.1 Flavobacteriales bacterium
GGATAACTCAACCCCAAGAATTTTTCCAAATCTTCTTTCGAGACTAAGGTTAAAATATGGCTTTGTATTACTTAATAAGGATTCTTCTGATTTTCCTACTAAATCGCCTCTATACCCGGCAACACCAACACCTCCGCCAACGGTTAATAAATTTCTCTTTTCTTCATCTTGCCCAAAAGCAAATAAATAGCATCCTACTACTGATAAAAGTACTACAAATAATTTCTTCATTTTTTTTATTCTTCTTATTGTTCAAAGAAATAATCTATTAAGTCATTTATTGTATGAACGGTTAAATTATTCGTTCCTGCAAAAAAGCCATCTAAAGCATCAGATACTTCTTTTGGTGAAATCAGCCCATCGTTATTGATGTCCGCCTCTTTTAAATGAGCAGGAATTCCTCCATCGGCGTTATGTTTTTCTTTAATCTCATCAAATATTTTATCTAACGTCGCTTGTGAAGAATTTTCAGAGAAAGTTGTGTGTCTTTCTGTAAATAAAGCCATTCTTTCTCTTCTTCTTTCTTCAATTAACTCCTGTGTAAGAGCTCTACCATACTCATCTACAACACTTCCTTCAGGTGTATCTTCTTCTACATCTACATAATCAGGTATTCCGTCTTTATCTTTATCCAAAGGGCATCCTTTTCCATCAACTTCAACTCCTCTCATTGTTCCTTGGCATTTGTCTATGTCATCTTTTACTCCATCTTTGTCAGAGTCCATTGCATCAACCTTAGCAAAATCCACGTCATCGAACCTGTGTTTTAATTCTTTTGTTCTCGCTTTCAAAACATAGTGCAATCCCATTCCTACATTTATCGAATAATCATTTTTGCCATTGTTTATATTATCTACCCAATCTGTAAAAATAAGATTATATGTACCAAAGAAACGAGCATTAAAACGTGGTGTTATCTTCCACTTCAATCCAAGTGTAAGCGGAACAATAAAGCTGTTATGAGCATAATTTACAGCAGAATCTTTTAATTTAGTTTCATAAACATAATCCCGATATAAAGGCTTGGCATTCGGAGCATCTTTATCCCATTGCGGAACATCGTTTATTGTCCCATCTGACCAATAATAGTAAGGATTACCATTCTTGTCTTTCAAATCCGTGTAAGAATCAAATTTAAAATAATGAAACCCGGCAGAAAGATATGGGGCAAATGGTGTTTTTCTTCTGATAATAATATCATTATCAAAATGAAAAATCACATTTAATCCAACCTGCATCGTTTTGGATTCAAAATTTCTATTTAATAGAGTGTCCCTCGAATGTTCGTTGTAAGACAACTTTCCCATACTTCCATCTAGCTGAAAACCCAAAACCGAACCAAATCTACGTTCTAAATTCACATAATATACTTCACGAATATTCGACAAAGGCGAAACTTCTCCCTTCGCACCTAAATCACCGAAAAAGCTGGCAAAACCGACTCCACCTCCAACAGTAACCAAGTCAATCCTCCCTGTATTAGGGTACTGAGCTCTCCCTAATAGAAAGAATAAAGAAAAAATAAATGTAAGAGTAAAATAACGCATAGACCTTCTCCGTTTAATTGATTATAAAAAAACTCAACGAACCATTTTAATTAAAAACAAAACAGTTCGTTGAGTAAATTTAAACAAAAAAAAGTTATTAACAATTTTTTAAGTACTTTTTCTTAAAAATTAGGAGACAACATATGCTTATTATAGAATTTGTTAATTTCTTCAACCGCTTCATCTGCCGTATCCACTAATACCATTAAGTCCATATCTCCCGGGCTTATGTTATGATGTTTTTCTTCAACTACTTTTTTTATCCATTCCAATAATCCACTCCAAAATTCTTTTCCAACCAAGATAATAGGGAATCGACCTGTTTTACCTGTCTGAACAAGAGTTATCGCCTCAAAAAGCTCATCTAAAGTTCCAAATCCACCCGGTAATACAATAAAACCTTGAGCGTATTTAACAAACATTACTTTTCGAACAAAAAAGTAATCAAAGTTGATTAATTTATCGCTATCTATATAAGGATTTCCCTTCTGTTCAAAGGGTAATTCAATATTTAATCCTACTGATATACCTCCGCCTTTTTTAGCTCCTTTATTTCCAGCCTCCATTATTCCCGGACCTCCACCGGTAATCACGCCGTAATCATTTTGCGTAAGTTTATAGGCTATTTCTTCAGCCAACTTGTAATATTTATTATCCGGCTTTGTTCTAGCCGAACCAAAAATAGAAACACAAGGACCTATTTTACCTAATCGTTCGTACCCATCAACAAACTCAGACATGATTTTAAAAACAGCCCAACTATCATTTGTTCTAATCTCATTCCACGTTTTTTGTTTAAACGCCTCTTTTACTCTATCTCTTTCTTCACTCATAATATAATATTTTAATTTTTATTCGCCCGAACAAACGAGCAATGATTAATTTTACTGCCCCATAAGGTGCATATCTTGTTTCTTTTTATCTTCCGGACTCAAACCATTATCCGGACAAGACATCATATTTCTTTTTCTCAGAAAGGCAAATCTAATAGAAAAAATAATAGGTTTATAACGACTACTGAAAATTCCGTAAGTAGATTTTCCTTTCTCCCATTCCATAACATTCAGAATCGGCACTTCTATACTCGGAATAATAAACAAATTTCCACGAGCTTTTATCCCGTAACCTATTTTATAATGGAGAGAGAATAATGTACGACCTGTATTACCACTTCCGGAACCATTACTCTCATATTTTTCTGAAAACTTATAATCTAAATTTACTCCCAAACTGTTTTGTATAAATGTATAATCCCCCCTTTGCCAAATGTTATTGATATTAAAATTTCCCAAAATATAGTTTTGTTTAAATACCGCCTTATTTCCCGCAAAATCCTCTATTCCGCTCAATCTTTTATAAGCCAAACTATAATCAAAATAATTAAAAATATTCCCCTCGTCTTTAAATATTTGAAATCTACCGACTTCCGCATAGACAGCAATTCGTCCCTTCTGTGTTATGTCTCGCTCTTCATTTTTAGGTTTACGCCCCCACATATAAGTTATACCCGGAGCAAACATCCATCCCCCTCTTCTGTACGTTCTATATTGAACCAAAGCTTTTTTCTTACGCGTAAATAAGTCTTGCCCCATTACCCCAAAAGCAAGTGATAAAACAAAAAACAGTGAAATAAATCTCAACATATACCCATCAATTTAGAAAAGCAAAAGTAAACAATTATACCATTTGTATATTAAAAAGAGCCGAAAGAAAGTGAGTTTTAGTTTTCTGAGACGAAGAATACAAATTTTGCATAGTCTTGGCTATGGAAAAATTTTATGAAGAAAGATAAGGAAAATAAAAACGCAAAAAAAATATGTAATAAACCAAGGATTAGGGCGTTCCCATTACGGCATAAAAAAGCAATTTCGTTTCACTATATTGCTTTTTAACGCCGTAATGGTCGGGCTATCCGCTATATCTTTTGCCCTCCAAAAGGAGGGAGGGCAAAAGGATGCCGCTTCTATCCCTAACGCAGTTGAGGTAGGTGCAATTAAAATGGAATTTAGTGTTCTTAGACGATGAAAAGACTTTGGATAAAACACATTAACACATATCAATTTCCCCTTCAAAAACCTTAGCTACTGCTCCGGTTAACCAAA
>JALTUD010000650.1 GCA_027047735.1 Flavobacteriales bacterium
ATATATGCCGGGCGATGAAATCAGAACCATCGACTGGAATGTTACTGCTCGTTTCAATCATCCGTACGTTAAAGTTTTTCATGAGGAAAGAGAATTGTCCGTTATGCTTTTGGTCGATATTTCAAACTCTGAAATGTTCGGCTCCAAAAAGGTTTTGAAAAAGGAAATTATTGCCGAACTGTGTGCTGTTCTTGCTTTTTCCGTAACACAGAACAACGATAAAATCGGCTTGATGCTCTTTACTGAGGAAGTAGAACTCTATATTCCACCCAAAAAAGGGAAGAAACATATTTTGAGAATTATACGTGAGTTGTTAGAATTTAAGCCACAAAGTAAAAAGACCAATATCAGCAATGCCTTAAAGTATTTTAACAATGTGGTTAAGAAAAGAAGTGTAGCCTTTGTTATTTCGGATTTTATGGACAATGATTTTGAAGATGCTCTGAAAATCGTAAATAAAAAACACGATTTAATCGCTCTTCATGTAAAAGACATCAGAGAAGATGAAATGCCAAATGTCGGTATTGTGAAATTTGAAGATACGGAAACAGGAAAAACGAAGTGGATAAACACCTCTAACAAAAAAACAAGAGTAAAATATAAGGCAAATGCTCTGAAAAGAACGGCAGAACTCTACGAAACCTTCAAGCGTTCGGGGGTGGACTTTGCAACGATTGTAACCCAAAAGCCTTATATTATTCCATTAATGAACCTATTTAAACGAAGATAATGAAACGATTATTATACATATTATTTACTGTACTTACTGCAACTTCTTTCTTTGCACAGGAAGATGTTACCGTTAGTTTAAACGCCGGTAAAAACAAAATAGAAATCGGTGAACCGATAGATGTTACTTTATCTATTGATTACCCGGTTTCTATGAACACCGGACAGATTGTTTTGCCTTTGGTTACGGATTCAGCCAAGTTAGGGGAAGGAATAGAAGTTTGGGACGTTCAGATGCCTTTTGATACGATTGCAGAAACCAACAATGGTGATTTTATCAAACATTACGAACAAAAATTTACGGTTTCCACCTTTGACACGGGATTAGTGGATATTAAACCCGTAAGAGCTATTTTCGGAACGGATACCATCTATTCTAACGCCGTTACATTAACGGTTTCGGCAACACCTTTGGGAGAACAACCTCAACTGAAAGACATTAAGCCCATTGAAGAAGACCCTTTTTCAACGTGGGAAAAAATACGTCTTTGGCTAATAAATAATTGGTGGTGGTTGACACTCTTAATTCTACTACCTTTTGTGATATGGGGAATTGTTTATTACCTGAAAAACAAACCGGAGAAAGAAGTAGTTATCAAAGAAATTATTCCGTTGGATGTTCGAATCTATAAGAAATTAGAAGAAATAGAAGGCAAAAAACTGTGGCAAAACGGAAAATATAAAAAATACTACTCTGCCATTACCGATACTTTGAGAAGCTATTTAGCGGAACGCTATGGAGTTTCAACTTTTGAAAAAACAACTTCCGAAATTATCGAGCAATTAAAATTAAAACCTGTTCCTAAAGATCAGCTTATTCAATTGGAAAAATTACTTCGCTTGGCGGATATGGTAAAATTTGCTAAAGCAAATCCAACCAAACTCGAGAATGAAAGTGCCATAGAAATAGCCAAAGAATTTGTAGAAAAAACCTACGAAAAACCACAAACACCTAAAACTGAAGAATAAATGAACTGGATAAAAACATATCAATTTGCACACCCGCAATTTTTGTGGTTGTTGTTGCTGATTCCTTTATTGGCTGTATTTTATGCTTATTACAAGTCTAAAAAACATAATACATTAAGGATTTCAACCATCGAAGGATTTAACGGTGTAGAAAGTGGCTATTTACCAAAATTAGGATGGTTTTACACCTTATTGAGATTATCGGCTTTAACACTCTTTATCATTGCTTTGGCACGTCCGCAATTAAGCAGCGAAGCCGATTCTTATATTGAGCATCACAAAGAAGGGATTGATATTGTTATCGCTTTAGATGCTTCTGGCAGTATGTTGGCGTTAGACTTTAAACCCAATCGTTTTGAAGCGGCGAAAGAGGTTGCCAAGGAGTTTGTAGCTAACCGAAAAAATGACCGAATAGGGTTAGTTATTTTTGAAGGGGAAGCCTATACGCAATGTCCGTTGACCAGCGACAAAAAAATAGTTATGGAATTGATAGATGAAGCCGAACAAGGTGTTGTTACCGAAGGTACGGCCATCGGTATGGGGCTTGCCACAGCAGTAAACCGGTTGAGAGAAAGTAAAGCAAAAAGCAAAGTGGTTATCTTATTAACCGATGGAGTGAACAATAGCGGAAAGATACACCCGTTGGCGGCCGCAGAAATTGCAAAGCAATTCAACATTCGAGTTTACACCATCGGTATCGGAACAAATGGAAAGGCTAAAACACCGGTTGCCATCGACCCGTTCACCGGAAAATACATCTACGATTATGTGGATGTGGAAATAGACGAAGAAACGCTCAAACAAATTTCAAAAATGACCGGAGGTCAATATTTTAGAGCAACAGACAACAAAAAACTGAAAGAAATTTATCAAGAAATAGACAAATTGGAAAAAGACAAAATAAAAACCATTGAATATGAAGTTGATTTACCGGAAAAAAGTTTCCCGTTCCTTCTGATAGGGTTCTTGTTAATCCTCTTAGAGTTTACCCTTAAATCAACCATCTTCAAATCCATTTCTTAATAGAAAAAGAAAAAAACTATGTCAATAAACAAATATAAATATAACCTGAGCAATGCCTTTATTGTAATTCTCATTGTAGAACTAATCTTTTGGGCGTTGGCAATAGCTTCTTATCGCTATTTAACTCAAAATGTAGAAGAATTTCGATTTGAAAGAAGTTACGTTCTGTATGCTTTGGTATTTATACCTTTCATTATTGCCCTCTACTTCTACAACACCAAATGGAGAAACAACGCCGTAACGGAATATGCCGACGAACGTTTATTACCATATACCTACAAAGGCGTTTCTACCTTTAAAAGTGTTACCAAATTCATCTTGCTTCGTTTGGGGTTGAGTTTTATTGTAATAGCAATGGCAAATCCTCAATACGGCGAAAACGAAAAACTGGTTGAAAGTAAAGGGATTGATATTATGATAGGTCTTGATGTGAGTAACAGTATGTTAGCTGAGGATTTGGAGAAAGGATACAGCCGGCTTAAAATTGTAAAAATGGCAATAGAAAAGTTGCTCGACAAACTACACGGCGACAGAATAGGAGTTGTGGTCTTTGCCGGAGATGCCTACAAACAAGTTCCTATCACGCCCGATTATCACGTTGCCAAAATGTTCCTCAAAAACATCAATACGGGAATGATTTCGGCACAGGGAACAAACATTGGTTTAGCTATTGAAAAAGCACTTTCTTCTTTTGATTTTGAAGACGGCACAAACAAAGCTATCATCATTTTCAGTGATGGAGAAGATCACGAACAAGAAGGTATTGATGCCGCAAAAGAAGCCAAGAAAAAAGGAGTTCCTGTTTTCACAATCGGAATGGGAACAAAACAAGGTGTGCCTATTCCGATTTACAGAAACGGAGTAAAAGTAGGTACAAAAAAAGACAAAGACGGCAATACGGTTTTAACAAAACTAAATGAACAATACCTAATCGACATTGCCGAAGCATCCGGAGGTGCATACACCAGAGCCAATGGACTGAACGTTGGAATTGACGGTATTGTAAACCAACTAAACGCCATAGAAAAAGCAACCATCAGTCAAGAAAAATATACAGGATACGACGACCAATTCCAACCTTATTTGGCTATAGGAATTATCCTGCTTATCCTAAACTTTTTACTGACCGACAAACGAACTAAACTAACCGACAAACTAAATATATTTGATAGCAATGAATAAACTGATATACATATTAATGGGATTCGCTTTCGTTTTGTCCAAAAGCACTTTCGGACAAAGCGATGAAAAAATTTACCTTAACAAAGGTATAGAAGCATACAAAAACGGCGATTTCAAAAATGCTCTTGATTTCTTTAACGAAAGCTATTCAAAAAATCAAGATTATACCAAAGCACTTTTTGACGCAGCCGATGCTGCATTCTTGCTAGACAGCACAAAAATTGCCAAAGATTTATTGGCGGAGTATATTGCAGCGTCAAAAGACAAGACACAAAAAAGCAAAGGTTATTATAATTTAGGAAACATAGCCTTTAAAGAATACGAAACGCTCTCACAAAATCCGGAGAAAAGTCAAGATGCCGTAAAACACCTGAAAGAAAGCATCGAATATTACAAAAAAGCACTACGCAATAACCCTTCGGATAAGGACGCTCGTTACAATTTAAGTCTGGCAATGAGCAAATTACCACCTCCAAGTGAGAACGATAAACAATGTAACAACCCAAATCAAAATAAAGATCAGCAAAACCAAGGAGACCAAGACAAAAAAGACCAACAAAACCAAGGAGATAACAAAGACCAAGGTAAAGACGGTCAAGACAAAAAAGACGGAAACCAAGGCGACAAGAAAGACCAAGAAGGAGACAAAGGCGACCAAAAGAAAGACGGCGAAAACGGCGACAAGAAAGACGATAAAGGAGAAGGAAAAGGCGACAAAAAAGAAGACGAAAAAGGAGATAAAAAAGACGGTCAAGGCGGTCAAGGAGAAGAAGAGAAAAAAGACCAACAAGAAAAGCAAGGTCAAGGTCAACAAGGAGAGCAAGGCGACAAAAAAGGAGAAGACGAAATGAAAGGAAAAATCTCCAGAATGCAAGCTCAAAAAGACTTAGACGCTATGAATAATGACGAACAAAAAGTACTAATGAAAGTAAACCGCAAAAAAGGGAAGGATAAGTCTGAAGTTAAATCTTCTAAGGATTGGTAACGCGGATTGTTTGGGCGTTCCCCTTTATTACAAAAGACACATATCGCTCACGCTCAACGTGTCTTTTGCAATAAAGGGTCGGGCTATCACTACTCGCTTTTTTTTGCTTGCAAACAGCAAGCAAGCAAAAAAAGAGCTCAAACACGCCGTTCTATCCCTAACGTGGATAAAATTGGAAGCAAGAAAGTGAATTTTAGTTTTCTTAGACGATGAAAAATTCTTTTGCATAGCCCCAGCTATGGAAAATAATTTTGAAGAAGGATAAGGAAAATAAAAACGCTTTATGCTTTCTATTTTATTCATGTTAGGGATACAATCCCTAACGCGGAATGAATAGTAAACGAATTATATTACATTTGCAGACCAAGTTTATTAATGACAAAACAACGATAATAAATGAAAAACATACTTTCCATACTCATATCTATATTCCTAGCTACAACAGCCTTGGGACAAGAGATGTATGTCGATATAAAAACAAATAATCCTTCGCCTAGTGTCGGAGAACAGTTCAAAATATCGTACCTCTTAAAATTAAGACTGGAGGGAGGAATGGCATCTATCTCGCACAATGGAATACGCATCGCCAAACCCGATTTCGGTGATGCTTTTGACGTTGTAGATGAAGGCACCGAATCAACCGGTTTTGGCTTTGGTGGTTTCGGTGATATGGATATGACCATTACTAAATACTCTTTTATTTTACGCCCTAAAAAAGAAGGCACATTTAAAATATCTCCGTTAACATTCCTCATCAACGGCGAGGAAGTTAAATCAGGAACGTTTACCATTAATGTCGGGAAAGGCAATCCCAATGTAAAAATACAAAGTGCCGACCCTAACCTATTTGTTAGAATAGAACTCAGTAAAAGAAACGTTTATAAAGGAGAACCTATAACAGCTGTTTATAAAGTCTATACAAGATACAGAGGTTTTGCCATAGAAGACTACGATATGCCGATGACCAACGGACTTTGGAAAGAAGAAATAAAATCACCAAGCAACGGTTGGCCTCAAACGACACAAGTGGTAAACAATATGAATTACTACGTTCTAACACTCAAGAAAGAAGTAATCATAGCACAAAAAACAGGTGAAATTAAATTTGAACCGATAAGCATCACCGCTGAAATAGGACGTTCATTCTGGAACAGAGGACAACGAAAAACCGTTAAAAGCAATGCCCCGAAAATAAAAGTAAAACCACTACCTAAACCTGCTCCGATGGATTTCTACGGGCAAGTCGGCACCAACTATTATATGGATGTTACTTTTTCGACCAACCACCTGAAAACCAACGAACCGATAGATGTAAAAGTCGTAATCGGAGGAAAAGGAAATATCAACCAACTAACCGAATTAGACTTAAAATTTCCGCAAGATTTTGAAGTTTTTGAACCCGAAACAAAGGAACATATAAAGATAAGTACCTCCGGCATAGCAGGAAAGAAAACATACAACTACCTTGTTATTCCAAGGTACAGAGGAGAGTTTGACATTCCGGAAATTACATTCAGTTATTTTAATGTACGCAAAAAGAAATACATCACTTTAAAATCAAAACCACAAAAAATTATCGTGGAAAAAGGCAGTGAAGAAGGAAATTTCACCACCGGAACGGCTTCAGGAGTTGAGAAGAAAGATGTTGAAATATTAAACAGCGACATCCACCACATAAAAGAAAAGACAGAACTCTATGCCAACAGCGAAACACTATACGACAAATGGTATTTTTGGGTAGGATTGTTCTTCCCTGTATTTGCTATTTTGTTTGCTGCACTTTTTGTTTATATCTTTCAAAAAATACAAGGCAACGAATTTCAACTTAAAAGAAAAAGAGCAAATAAAACAGCTTCTCTTCGTTTAAAAAACGCATCTAAATTACTAAGCGAAAAGAAAACAGGAGAATTTTACGAAGAATTATACAAAGCCATTTTGGATTATATTTCTGTTAAATTCGGGCTGCCTTTTGCTAAGCTGAATAAAGAAACCATAAAAGAAACCCTGCAAAAACATAATGTAGATGAAACAACTACAAAACAATTAATCGACATATTGGATGAAGCTGAAATGGCTCGTTTCTCCCCTACCTCACAATCGGGAGCAGAACAAACGTTAGAATCGGCTAATGATATTATAAATAAAATTGAGAAAAATGTTAAGTAATATAAAATATACAATCGTTCTACTACTTGCCTTGATGAGTTTTAGTGCTTTTGCTTTAGATAAGCAAGAGGCTCAACAACTGTTTGAGGAAGCCAATAAAAAATATACGGAACAAGCATATAAAGTTGCAGATTCTTTATATACTAAGCTGGAAAAAGAAGGATTTTATTCGCCCGAACTGTATTATAATATGGGAAATGTAAACTACAAACTAAGAAACATTCCCAAAACTATTTATTATTACGAAAAGGCTCTGAAACTTTCTCCGGGAAACGAGGATATTATTCACAACCTTAAACTTGCCAACCAGCTATTGGCAGACAAAAACACCATTAAAACCTCTACACGAATAGATGATTTACTGTATAGTTTTATTCACAGCTCGACTAACTTTTGGGCGTTGATGGCACTTTCATTTGCACTTGTCGGAGGAATGCTTTTGGTTGTTTTTGTGGTTACCCGAAACAACCGATTAAGAAAAATAACATTCTATATCGGCGTTGCTTCATTTTTATTGGCTACAACTTTTACTTACTTTGCCTCATTAGAGTATAACAAGCAAACCCACTACGAATACGGCATCATCTACTCCCCTTATGTTGAGCTGAAAACCGAACCGTCAGACAAGGCTAGTTCTGCATTTATTTTGCACGAAGGAACAAAAGTTAAAGTACTGAACGAAAACGAACATTGGTACGAAGTTTCATTCGGAGACGGACAGGTAGCGTGGTTAAAAAAAGAAGATTTACGAGTTTTTTAATGTTTCTTTGAATCAACAACTATGAATTTACCGATGACTAAAACGATTATATTTACCGCCCTTTCATTTCTTTTTATAGCGTGTACATCACAAGAAAAAAACAAAGCCCAAGAGAAGGAAATTGTACAACCTGCAAGCGAAACAAATTCAGGGTTAAACGGTGAACAAATCACTCGCTATCCTAATGGACAAATCAAGCTAAAAGGAAACCTTAAAGACGGTAAAAAAACAGGAATCTGGTACGCCTACTATGAGAACGGAATAAAACAAAGTGAAAACGAATACGAGTATGATATCCTAAATGGAAAATCGGCTACGTTTTATCCCTCGGGACAACTTCGGTACATCGGTTATTTTAAAAACGGAAAAAAAGACGGACTTTGGGAATATTATTCCAAAGAAGGAGAGTTACAAAAATCCGTTACTTTTAAAAAGGGTAAGATTCAAAAATAATGTAACCTTAAATCTGCGTTTTCGTTCGCTCTAAGGTTTATCCATTTACTCATTGAAAAGAGACTTATAAATCGTTTAAACAAAAGCTACCGATGAAAGAAACGAGAGGGAGGAACGACTGAAAGCGTAGTGAATACAACTTTTCCTGTGGGGGTAGGGGATGTAAAAATACTTTTGTTTGTTTTAAGGTGTAACAGTTTTCGTCTATTTAATTGCTTGTAGGTCAGTAGTTTCCCTTATAGGGGACAGCTTTTTTTTATTTTGGGCGTGGAGATAGCAGAGCACTGCTATTGTGAATATTTGTTCTGAATTTTCCATATCCAAATATAATATTTTTTAACTTTACCCACATAAAACAACATAGAGCCACTATTTTTAACATCAAGAAAAACGAAAAAAGAAGACAAAATAAGGACGGTTATCTCTGAAATAAAACAAGAGACTCCAAAAAAGAGCAACCCTCTTCTTATTATTTTGATAGTTATACCAATATTAATCTATATTACTATTTTAAAGCCAGAGACGAATAATAATAAAGTTCAAAAAACTGAAATTAAGAAAGCTCCATGTGACTCTACAAACAAAATAATTAAGAAAAAAAGAGATTAACTCTCGCCTATATTTCTTTTTTATTTAAAACATTAGTATCAATGTCACATTGATTGAGAATATACTTCAATGATTCATACTCTTCTTTAAATGGTTCTCCTGCTCTTTTACATAAGAGAGTTATGATGAACATATATCTCTTATATTTACTTTCTTTAATATCTTTGTCACAATCAAAAGAATATTGTGATAAAAGTTCATAAAAATCACTATCAAAATCTACATCTGAGAATCCAACTTTTAAAGAATCTAATGCCTTTTGAATTCCCATACTTATACTAGGCGAGACATTATTTTTTACATACTTAGAAATATTTGCATAATGTTGGTTTCCATTATATAAAGTGTTAAAATGCTTTACATCTGATTTAGTAAACCATTGTGTACTGCTATGATTTAAACCATTATAAGGCAGTTTAAATTCTATATAATTATACTTATTGAAATCTTTATAAAATACATAAAGAGAATAAGAATACAAGAAGTTTTCTTGATGATAATCTCTATAACTTATCATATTAGTATCTAAGTTCATTAAATCAATAAACAAACTATCATTAATAGATGAAGCTTTAATTTCAACGTTAAAAGGAGTATTATTATAAAACTCATTAAGTTTATTAGAGATTACTACTTCATGCTTACGCTTTCTATTTAGACTAGACGAAGAACAAGAAAACAAAACAATACTAAGAACAGTAATATAAATAATATTCTTCATAAGTATCAGTTATCAAAAAAGGAATTAATAAGACTATCAGTTTTTCTTTTTCCTGCAGTTTTCTCTAATTGCTCAAGCATTTCGCCAGCATTCTCATGATACATATTTTTTAACATTACCTTTATAGAATCTTCACCTGTCATATCTCCATTCATTCTTTTTATAGCAGACGTATAAGATTGACCTTCGTAGTAATTACCAGGAAGAACAGAAACACCTAAAGAAGCTCCATAAAACCAAGAATTATAAAGAGGCTTAAACATAGCATTATTGTCTTTGGAATAGGTGATACTCCATTCTTCATTATAAATCAATATCTCACCAAATCCGTAACCACTTGTTGTTGTTCTTGCCCCAGCTTTCAAAGTAGAATATAGACTATTATTAACATAATTGTCTCCTACTAAATAGGCATTTCCTTTGAAACTCATACCCACACTAAAAGAAGCGTCAAGACCTCCATAAGTAGATGTTCCTGATTCAATAATAGGACCATTATCCCAAGTTCCATATTTCGGGGGATAATGTATAGTTGTATATAAACTACCTCCAAAAATCACATCAGCACTTTCATAAGAAGTGTGAAAAGTCCAAGATCGATTTAATACTTTTGAAAAATCAAGACCTATATTATAATTTGGTGCAGGTTTATCAACATAAGTAGCATCACTCTGAGAAGTATAGGGTTCAGGTTGATTTGCTGTGGTTGGGGCTTGTTCAGGTATCCCATAAGTATTTTCTCCGTTAGCTCCACAACCTAAACAAATATTATCACCATTTGAAACCCCACCGTTACTTGAATATGTACCTCCATTAGGAGCAAGAGTTCCTTCCTTTCCGTTAGCATCATTCTCACCTACAACGGGAGGATCTCCTTCACTATCAGCCTCACTAGGGTCACTATAATAAATAGGATTATTATCAAAAGTAGAATACGGACTATATTGAGGGTGAGTAATTGGGTCTGTCGACCACCATCTCCCTGTTCTTGGGTCTAAATGCCTAAACTCTGTAGTATAACTATTCCCCACTCCTTTCACTTCATCATCCTTCTCCATGCCATTGAACGCATATCGATAACTCCCTACACTCCCAAATCTTCCCTCCATAGCCATACCAAAGGGGTAATAGTCAGTGTTGATTATATTGTTCACCGTTTGGAAACTTTGGTTTGTTTGATTTCGAGCTTCTTCTTTTTGATACATACAACTAACTGATTTTAAAAATATTACACCATTCGAAAAGAAACAATAGCTGTGCTTTATGTATCATTAAAGCATAATTCTTAATATACTTATTAATGTATCGTGCAAAATACCGAACGGTTACTTTGCGTAGCGTTTGACCTACCTTACATTTTATTTTTTCTACAAGGACGGTTACTGTTTCCGCTATGTTATTCAATATCGTACTTACAACAATAAACACCCTAAACAAAATAGCGTCTAATACAGAATTTGATATGTATAAATTTTCGTTCAATCGTGTAGTTTGTTCTTCTGATAAAGGTAGTAAAAGTATTTTATTTCTTCATATTTTTTTGTTTTTTTTCTTCGGTTAAAGTAACTAATTTCCATTTTCTTTAGCACTCATTTTACACACGTTAGGGATTGTATCCCTAACACGGGACATCTAAGCACAATAAAACGGTTTTATTTTCCTTATACTTCTTCAAAATTATTTTCCATAGCCGGTGCTATGCAAAAGAATTTTTCATCGTCTAAGAAAACTAAACTCCGTTTTCTTTGCACTCACATGCCCCGCGTTAGGGATAGAACGGCGTGTTTGAACTCCTTTT
>JALTUD010000651.1 GCA_027047735.1 Flavobacteriales bacterium
TTATTAGGCTCATTTCAATGTTGAAATGCTATAACAATTGAAAAGAGAAACAACACCTCTCAACAAAAACATAAAAAGACTACCTTTGCACAACAAAACAATTTAAACAAATGAATTACGGGACGGCAGCATATTACACCTTGGGGTGTAAACTCAATTTTTCGGAAACAAGCACCATCGGAAGAACATTAACGGCAGAAGGATTTGCCAAAATAGACTTTGAGGATGGAGCAGATGTTTACGTCATTAATACCTGTTCGGTTACCGAACAGGCAGACAAAAAATGTAGAAATATTGTAAGAAAAGCCCTATCATACAATCCCGATGCTTTTATTGTAGTAATCGGTTGTTACGCTCAACTAAAACCCCAAGAAATAGTCGCCATAGAAGGAGTTGATTTGGTGCTTGGAGCGAATGAAAAATTTAACATAACAGAACATCTTTCCGATTTACAAAAAAAAGAAAGCCCAATCATTATTAACAAAGAAATAAAAGAAACCAAAGAATTTGTACCCGGTTACAGCATCGGCGACCGAACACGTTCCTTTTTAAAAGTACAAGACGGATGCAATTATTTCTGTTCTTTCTGTACCATTCCCCTGGCAAGAGGAAGAAGCCGGAGTGCAAACATAAAAGAAACGGTTGCAAAAGCAAAAGAATTAGCACAAACAGGCGTAAAAGAAGTAGTGCTGACAGGTGTTAATATTGGTGATTTTGGAAATGGCACAGATGAGAATTTTTACGGTCTAATTCAAGAACTGGATAACATACAAGGTATAGAACGCTTTAGAATATCGAGTATAGAACCTAATTTACTAACCGATGAAATCATAGAGTTTGTTGCAAATTCCAAAAAGTTTGTTCCTCACTTCCATATTCCGTTGCAAAGCGGTTCGGACAAACTGCTCGACTCTATGCGTAGGCGATATAAATCGGATTTATACAGAAGTCGAGTAGAAAAAATCAAGGAACTAATGCCCGATTGTGCCATAGGTGTAGATGTAATTGTAGGTTATCCCGGCGAAACCGACGAAGAGTTTTTAAAAACGTATAAAATGCTGAACGAATTGCCGGTTAGCTATTTGCATGTTTTCACCTATTCGGAGCGAGACAATACTACCGCACTTAGAATTAAAGATGTAGTACCGGTAAACGTACGTCGAGACCGCAATAAAATGTTGCGAATACTCAGTGAAAAGAAAAAAAGAAGTTTTTACGAAGCAAATGTAGGAAAACAGGCTTCCGTACTTTTCGAAGCCTCGGAAAACAATGGAATGATGCACGGATTCACTAATAATTATATAAAAGTAGAAACATTTTACAATCCGTTAATGGTCAATCAAATCAGCGAAGTTAACTTAACGGAAGTCAACAAAAACGGAACGATGTCCATTAAATTCACAGAAAAGAAAACCGAAAGTATCATAGGAGCATAAAATAAAAAACAGAAAAACCATTAAGCAGGGTTTTCTTTTAGCAAGCCAAGTAAAAGTCGTACTTCGAAGTAGAGATAGGCAAAGAACCAAATAAACACAAAAGGAATAGCTAATTTCTTAGGAATAGGAATCCATTTATTCAGAAAATAAACGCCGGTTAAAATAACCAAAAACTTCAAGGAAACAATAAAGGTATAAGCCACCCAAACACGGTCAGGCTCTTTTTCTTTTTTACGTTTCACATAGAAAACAGAAAATAAAAGCAAAGCAAAAAGTGTGAATTGAACAGCCAGTACAGCCCTGAAATCGATGGTGAAAAACCAATAATTAAGCAGGAGATGAAGTCCCAAAAGAACGAGAGCAAAAAGAGTGATTTTTCTAATCATTTTTCATCATTTGTATCGCCTCTTTGATGACCAAATACATGCCCGCAAACACACCCAATAAAGAAAAAATAATCGTGTAAGTAGCAAATCCATCATTATCTCCGTCCAAATATTGCCCCAACAAAGCTCCTCCTCCAATCAAAAACATCATTTGAAATGCTACCGAAGTAAATTTTAAATATTTATTAAATTTAGGCGTAGGATTATTTTTAGCCATTAGAGTATAGAAAATTTATAAGCCGGCTGTTAAGCAGAAACGGCTTTTTGTTTCTTAGATAAAGAATTTTTAGCATCCCCCATCTTGCAGGTAACCGTAAAAATAGCACCGGGCTCAATCGATAATTTATCGGTAATCACATCCCCTTCAACATTTGCAGTCGATTTCAACGAGAGCAATTCCCCTACTTTAATCGACCCCATTATCTGTCCTTCAATTTCAGCATTTTGGCAAATAATATCACCGTTAATTTTACCCGAAACGCCCACAACGAGTCTTCCCTTTGTCGAAACAATTCCCTTCACCTCTCCATCAATACGGATGTTACTTTCAGAGGTAATAGTCCCTTCAATTCGAGTTCCTTCAACAATTCTATTCAGTTTATCAGGGGAGTTCAAATTCATGGATTTTTTTTTATTGTTGGTGTTTCCTTTAAACATAATCACAGGTTATTTATGCAAATATACGCAATTTTAAATAAATGAGTTTTTGGGCGTTCCCTTTACGTCATAAAAAAGCAGTTTCGTTCGCACTACCCCCACTACACTACTTTTTAACGCCGTAAAGGTCGGGCTATCCTCTATATCTTTTGCCCTCCAAAAGGAGGGAGGGCAAAAGGATGTCGCTTCTGAACAGGTAAGTGCAAAGAAAATGAGGGTATCATTCCTAAAAAAGCAACCTTTATATTTTTTTACGTTAGAGAAATACAAATAGTCAAAATTGATGCAATATGAAAAGCAAATTACTACTATTGATTTTGTTAATAACCGTAGGAATAAATACAGTTATAGCACAATACTCCGTAAACCCCTTTCAACGAAAAGTATTCATAGAAAATAAAGGGCAGTTTTCAAGGGAGCTGCCAAAAGAATATCAAGATTTTGAATACTGTATAGATAATGGGACGCAAATTCTGTTTAAAAACAATGAGTTAATCTATCACTTTGTTCAGACCCATGAAAAAGAATGGATGGAAGAAGAGAAAAGAGAAAAGGAAGAAGGTATAACCAAAACGGAAGAAGAGGAAGAACGCGAACACGAAAAGTTCAAACCAACCCACCAATACATTAAAATGCAGTGGTTAGAAGCAAACCCAAGTGCTAAAATTGAAGTTCGAGAATCGGATGGAGTTAAATACGGATATATAAGAGATGTTGAAGGTAAAGGAAAGCCAAAAGATATTGCTTGCAAAGGCTACAAAAGACTAGTCATACATGATTTATACGAAGGAGTTGATGCCGAGTATTTTTTTACGGAAAAAGAAGGTGAAGTAAAATATAACTTGTATGTAAACGAAACAGCCGATGTTTCTAAAATTAAATTTAAATACGATGGAGAAGTAAATGTTAGGAAAGGTAATATTTACATCTCAACACTAAAAGGTGAGATGATTGAGTACGCTCCTTTAACCTATAAAGCCTTTGATAAAGAGCGAATCCCTTCATCGTTTCAAATAAACGAAAATAATGAATTTAATTTTGTGCTCAACAATCAAGCTACGCAAAGCATTACAATAGACCCGCTTATTGCTGTACCGGGGTTAGGAGGACAAGCACCCGTAGATAATGGTGTTGACCAATTGGGGAATCACTATGTATC
>JALTUD010000652.1 GCA_027047735.1 Flavobacteriales bacterium
AAGAAAATTAGAAAAGATGCTTTATATAAACGAAAGTTGCAACACAAAGCATTACAAAATCAGATCAAACAAACTAAGCAAGAACTGGCTGATTTTATCAATAACCAAAAAGCAGTAGAAAAAAAAAGATTCAGAGCTATGAAAAAGTAATTGCACAAAATAAACAGATTTTAAGTCTTCCAAAAGAAAAACAAAAAAATATAATGCTTGATTTGCATTTAATCAAAAAGGCTTGAAAAAAGGATGCTACGAATACCAAAGGGCTATTGCTATATATGCTAATATTCCTTTATCAAAAATGCAAAAGGACTTTTAGGGAGTTTAGTCAGGAGATTACTGAATTGATTAAAAACCAAGAAAAAGAACTAGAATATCTAAAGCATACATACTTACCTACCATCCCCCAAGTTTAAACTCCAAATACTAGAAAAAGAACTAAAAGAATTAATCGACTCCCCAGCTGATGAACCAATACTTGCTAAGCCCTTGCCAGAAAATAAAAGTTTTACAAATAGAAAACGAAAACAAAAGAGGCGAAAAAGTCAATTTAATAAAGTTGATAATAATACTAAACTCAGCTATGAAGGAATGGGAAAGGAATGGGAGGAGAAGATATTCAAAATATGCAATTTGCAACCTCTTTACTGCAAAAGGATTTGGTGAGAAAAGAAAACGGGACAACCTCTAAAATTAAGAAGTTGTCCCGTTTAGTACCCAAGGAGGGAGTCGAACCCTCACGTCCTAAAGGACACATGGCCCTCAACCATGCCTGTCTACCAATTCCAGCACTTGGGTATAAAAAAAGCTCCACATTGTGAAGCTTTTTTTGTGATTCAGCTGGGGTTCGAACCCAGGACCCCATCCTTAAAAGGGATGTGCTCTACCAGCTGAGCTACTGAATCATCACCACTAAATTGTGATTGCGGGTGCAAATATAAAGTCTTTTTTTTAGTTGACAATGATTTTTTATTATTTTTTTATTTTCCTGAAATGATTAATCCACTCTTTCAATATATTAATGTTTTTTTAACATTAAAGTGTTGATTTCGTATTTTAAATGATGTACTTTTGTAAGTATAAAATAACCTTATATAAATAAGTAAGCATCAATGAATAAAATAAAAGTACTACCCGAAGAATTACAACAAGAAATATTAGCTCTTTTAGAGAGCAACAAAACCAAAGAAGAATTTATAAAGGCTTCTAAAATCAGGCAAGCACGTATTATTATATCTTTAAAGAATAAGTACGAGTTTAAGAAACGTTCTTTGGGTATGAATTAAGACCTTAGAATAAACCAGCAATAGAATTCAAACATAAACCTAGTAATCATAATTCTATAATGATTCTAGGTTTTCTACATCTATTTTATACCATTTTAACATTGAAAAGAGCCTTATCAAGCATCCCCCCCTTTATTGTCTTTTTAAATCTCCATTTTTCCATGCTTTTATAAACTTAGACCAAGCCACGGGGTTAAGCAATTGTATGGATGGAAATTGCCCTGCATAATATAATTTATTCTGTACTTGTTGCATTTGGTAATTGAAGTTCATATTTCCATCCATTGGAGTTCCGTCGGCTAATTCTTTTAATTCTGCTTGTTGCAGATTATGAACTGCTCTTCTGTAATCATCATTTGGAATATCCGTATTAACAAAAGCTTCTGCAAATTGTTCTTTTGAAGGCCAAGGGTATATATTTACCCCTGGAAGTAGAATTGTATCTGTATGAAGAATATGTATTAGGGAGTATTTATCCCCCTTCAGTGTATCCGAAATCACAAAATGTGAAGTTTTGTATCCTACGTTTGAAAAACGAATAGAATCTCCTTTATGTGCCACAAAGGAGAAATACCCGAAATAATCAGATACTGTTCCTCTTTTCGTTGACTCATCAAGTATTGAGCAATAAGGTACAGGCTCAAGACTATCGCCACTGACTACAACGCCACTAAATTGAATAAGTTCTTCATTTTGTGCTACACTACCTAAAGTAAGAATTAAGAAAAACAGAAAAAACAGATTAATCTTCATGATAATAAAGGTTTGTTGTAAAGATACAAAAAAAGCCTTGTAGAAAATTTCTACAAGGCTTTTTTATGATTAATTGTGTTTTACAATTGTTTTACTGCAAAATTTATTTTGCAACTACCATTGATTTAGTTACCGAAGAACCGGCACCTCTAACAGTGTATTGGTAAATTCCGTTAGCTAAGTCGCTAGTATTTACGTTAAACACGTGCGTTCCTTTTGATTGATTGTTACGAGTAATTGTTTTTACAACTTTCCCCATAGCATCAGTAATTGTTAATGTAACATCTGTATTGTTTACCAATGTGTAAGAAATTACTGTGTTTTCTCTTGCTGGATTTGGCATGTTTTGAGCAACTAATACAGAAGCATTTTCATTTACACCTGCAGAATTTGAAGCTCTATCAAAATTAGGTCTAATTCTCATAGCTCTTTGTTTGTTTCCAAAACGAGTTAAAGCATCATTGTCGTCAGTAAATAAAACAGTTCCCTCAGCTACAAGTCCTGCTCTTGTAAAGGATACTCTCTCAGTAAAAGAACCACCATTGTGTCCGGCTAATATTACATATTGTTCACCTTGTGCTATTGGCAATCCTCTTAATGATGCAGATTGATTTAAATCAACATTTACTAAAGTTCCTAAATCATTATTGGTTACGGTATGCGGTGGTGTAGTTGCAACAACTTCCCAATCACTAATACTAGTATTGAATTTTCTAATCTCAACAAAGAAATCATTTCCAACGCTGGCAGGGTTTGACCCGATACCAACTTCTACACTCCAAATTGTATCAGTTCCCACAGATAAAAATTGATTTCCGATTTTAAATACGCCATTAGAATCTACCCCAACAGCTCCAGGTTGATTGATTTGAACTTCATCAGTTCCGTAATCTAACGCCCAAATATTGTTAGTAACTTCTATACTTCTAGTCATCGTATTGTTAGAAGGGTCTGCATCTGCACTATCAGCTTTTGCGGTTAAAGTAATAGTATACGTACCTACGGAAGAAGGTGTAAAAGTACTTGTACCAAACAATGTATCAATCATAGTTGATTGAATAATAGTATCTCCGAATGAACCAGTTTCTACACTAGAAGAACCATCATTGATATCATAATTCACTCCTGCTCCTGTAAGTGAGTCTCCACCAATATTTTTGATTACCATACCAAAACTAATTGGTCTTACTTGTGACATTGGAACCATTGAATATTCAAAGTCTGTCATGATATCCGCACCGTAAGTATCAATTGCTTTCAAATCGAATGGATCTAATTCAATGATATCAATATCGTCAATAGCCCAATACCATCCCCAAGAAGCTTCGTAATGAAAACGAATTAAAACCTGTGCTTGATTAGCTGCTACAGATGAGATGTTTAATGTCAAAATATCCGGATTAGCTGTATTTTGATTAGCCTCCGAGTTTAACCCTTCAGTAATCACAAACTCAGTCCATGTAGCTCCATTATCATTAGAAACTTGAACTGTTCTTCTATCTTCAAAAGTTCTGTAAGAATGTTGAAATCTTAAGCCTACAGAAGACACAGCAGATAAATCGATTGGATTTGCTATTGTAATGTCACAGTTTTGGG
>JALTUD010000653.1 GCA_027047735.1 Flavobacteriales bacterium
GTTGGGGAGATATTATTTGGCGTTCTCAAACAACAAACGGTATGTGGGATGGAACGGAAAATAATTCCGGAAAAGTTTGTCAGGAAGGTGTTTATGTTTGGAAGTTAAAAACCATAAATAAAGGACGTAAAAACATTGAGAAGATTGGACATGTTAATTTGATACGATAATACCATTTAAATATTGAAACGAGCCTTCTAAAGCGTTTTATTTTCTTTTGGCTCTTTTCAATATCCAAATGGTATTATAGAAGGCGTTAAGCCACAAAAAAAGAAAGGAAAGCTACCTATGAAAGAAACGAGAGGGAGGAACGACTGAAAGTGTAGTGAATACAACTTTTCCTGTGGGGGGAGGCGTGAAATTTCTTTTGTTTGCTTAATCTCTGTATGTCAGTGTCTTCCCTTATAAGGGACGCCTTTTTCTATTTTGAGTGTGGAGAGAGCACAGCGTTTTTTGATTCCTTATCCTTCTTCAAAATTATTTTCCATAGCTGGAGCCATGCAAAAGAATTTTTCATTGACTAAGAAACCAAAAATTCACTTTCTATCCGCAGATTTCACTTGCGTTAGGGATAGAACGGCATGTTTGAACTCCTTTTGTGTTGTTGCACTTATGCAACACAAAAGAGTGAGTAGTGATAGCCCGACTATTACGGCGTTAAAAAGTGGTGTAGTGGGGGTAGTGCGAACGAAACCGCTTTTTTATGCCGTAATGGGAACGCCCTAATCATCTTTATCAACTTAATAAGCCTCTTTGCCTTAGGTGCTTGGTTATGTAAACTTGCAGGTAAGGGTTTAATGTTAAGGTTTTTTCTTCGTGTTCTATTAAGCCCATTCGTTGAAGACTGTTTATTTTTTCTTTTAATTGTTGGGGCGAGTATGTGTTGGAATAGACCAACTCCAGTCGCTCTACGGAAATTTTTTTATGTAGTAATATTTGAAGCAAAATGTTGTCTAAGCGATAATTTAATACTTCGGGTAAATCATCGGTGCAGATTGTTTCGTATTGCAAGGTGTTGTTTTCTACGTCTTTTACATTGCCTAACCACGTATAGAATGATGCTCCTATATTCCCTTCGGATACGGCTGTTATGCGTTTCATGATCTTGTTTTCGGTGCCGGTGCCAAGTTCTTTTTCTTTTTTGCCGTTCCACGAAAATTGCATACCTCCGCTTTTGTGTCTTGTTAAAATAGCTTGCTTTATTTGGTGTATTTTTAGGGGGGATATGGTTATGGTTTCTTGCAACAAGGTGTCTATTTTTGTGGCTTGACGTATGAGTTTATAAAAATGTGTGTTGCAACTCAGTATAAAAAAGATACGCTTGTTGTGTTGTTCTACGATGTTTAACAAAGCATCGATTACGCCAACTCCTTTTTCTGTTCTTGTCCACCACAACTCAAGGTCTTCGATAACGATTGCGGTTTGTTCGGGCACTTGTTCTAGTATTTGTTGAGTGGGTTTATTCTTCGCAAACGTGGTTTGAAAGGCTCTATCAACCATTCGTTGTGCATTGTCGAATAGTGCGGGTGGTTTTTCCAATCGGTAAAACTGCAATTCGCTATGTGTTTTTTCTATATTTTCGATAAGGTAAGTTGCTCCGCACAGCCTTTCTCCCGTGAAAAGAACGGCTCCGGAATTTCCGAATTGAAATTGATGTAATGTTTTATTGAATTGTTCTATTTCTTGTTTTCTGTTTTCTAAAGGTTTTGTTCCTGTGCTATGTTTGCCGATAAATAATTGACGATAGTAAAAAGGTATTTTTTTCTCCAATTCCTTGCTTAGCGATACTTTATCGGCGAAAGAACGCATCACCGAATGTGGGTTAACCAATTCTTTGGTTCGATGGTGATAGCTGGATTTTGCCAATAAATCATTTATCGAGATGCTTAATTTGTCGATTTGTGTATTTCCTTTTTCTGCCAAAGAAGAGAGCCTTTTTATGTATTTATAGTACCCTTTTTTGACTTTTTCTTTGCGTATGACTCCGTTTAGTTCATCGGCTTGATGAATTACCACATCATCGGTTAAAAGCTGTTTGATTTGACGTTCTAATTCCTGTGTATGCTGTTTTGATTTTTGAGCTACCGCTAGGATATGTTCTTTTGATTCGTTGAGTTCTTTTTTGGCTTTTTCTTTTACTTCCGGCAATGAATTATTTTCGTCTTGTCGGTTACTTAACGTGTACTGTAAAAGTCTTACCGTATTTTCCATTCTTAACGACTCGGACTTGATGTCGTTTTCTATTTGATGCAACAACGTATTAAAGTTGTCTAACACTCGATTTTCAATAAGGAAATAGGCGATTTTACGCACGTTTATTCGTTCTGAAAGTAGCTCGTCTTCTGTTGATAAATTTGTTTTTCCCGCCGGTACTACTTCTACTTCATACGGTAGTTTTTCCAACACTTCTTTGAACTCTTTTTTCAGGTCATTGGCGTATCGTTCGGTCTTAAAGTTTATTCCTATTTCCAAAAGTTTATTTTCAAAACTTTCCAGTTCTTCAACAGAATCAATAGCATCAATTTTTTGAGTTAAATCTTGATTCAGATGCAAAACAGGTGAAATATGCTCTTGCTCCACCTCATGATACACTTTTCCTAACTGAGGATAAAGAATATTCCGTTTGTCGATTAATTCAACCCCGACCAAAAGCTGGTCTATGTAAAGACTTGATGCCTTTTTCCATAGCTTAGGATAGCTAGAAATGGATTGATACACTTCTTTCATTGCAGAAGGCGTATATTCTTCTTCACGAAAATCAATTATATCCTTAACCGTCAGCTTATTGGAATCTTTTATAATTGAGTTACAAAGCATTCTACTTAATTTATTTAACTCATCAAAAACAGCTTGTTGTTCTTTGATTAGTTCATCATCAAGTAAATTCCCCAACGTTTTTATAAGAGCTTGTTTAGCCTCTGGTTTTGTTTGTTCTTCCCAGTCCTTTAGCCATTTTTTCAGTACAAGCGTCAGTTGATAACTCGTCGTGCTGAAATGCCCTAACTCTTCTTTATAGGCAGATAAATATCCGTTCTCAAAATGATGTTGAGCCAGTGCTTTAACTTTAACCTTTATCGAAGGTGATTTTGACCAACGCTTTAGTTTTCTTTTTTGTTTTTGAACCGCCACCGAATCTTCGGGTTGTATTGTTAGCTCTTTTTCGGTATATTCTCGTTCTACAACGGTTGGCAACTGATTTAAATGTTGTTGAATTTCATTTATTTGCTTATGAATTTCTTTTGCTAAAGTTTGACTTATCTCTTCTAAACGATGCTCTTTTACGTCGTCGAGCAATTCTATTAATTTTGGCGTAATTTGTTCTGTATTATTTTGCTCTATTACAGATGACAGTGCCGAGCAAACTTTTTGAAAAGCGGTGAAGGAAGTATGAACAAAATGTTCATTGATTGTTTGCAATCTTCTGTCCAATTCCTCTATAACATTATTTATTTTTTCTCCACCGGTACGAGAAAGCGAAGGTAGCGAATAAATAGGTTTACCTATCTCTTGATTTGCACTGTGCAATTGTGTTTCTATTTCTGTGCTCAGTGTGTTTTTTTCGGTAAAATCAGAGGAAGGCTTTAACAATAGAGTTGTTCCGATAACGGCAAGCAATTCATTCGTTTC
>JALTUD010000654.1 GCA_027047735.1 Flavobacteriales bacterium
CACTCGTTACAATTTAAAAACCAAAATAGAAATAGACGGCGGTGTAACCACCGAAAATGCAAAATCACTGTTAGAAGCAGGAGCTGACGTACTTGTTTCGGGAAGCTTTATTTTCAAATCAAAAAATCCAACACAAACCATTAAAGAATTAAAAGAAATAAAATGATAACTATAATTTGCGGTACAAATCGAATCGGAAGTAACTCCGAAAAAATTGCGAATATCTATAACAACTTATTGCCCGAAGAAAGCCAAGTTCTTTGTTTAAAAGATTTACCGGCGGACTTTGTTTTTGCCGACACCTTTGGAGAAGGTTCTGAAGAATTTCAACGCATTGTAAAAAAACACATTACCGATGCTGAAAAATTCATTTTCATTATCCCTGAATACAATGGCGGATTCCCCGGAGTTCTAAAAGCTTTTATCGATGCGGTACATCCTGAAAATTTTTATGATAAAAAAGCAGCCTTAGTAGGCATCTCATCCGGTCATACCGGAGCACTTCGTCCAATGGATCAATTTTCTGATATTTTACATTATTTAAGAGTCGAAGTACTATCAGCCAAACCTAAACTTTCCGGAATAGAAAAACTTATGGAAGACGATAAATTAGTTGACGAACGTGCTTTGAAACTCCTAAAGGAGCAAATTGAACGCTTTAAAAAATTCTAAGACTTGTTAACGGGTAAAGAGGTTATAAAAGGAATAGAGAATACAACTGTTCTTGATTTTTGGCAATGGACGTATTCTGATATTCTCATCGAGAAAAACAGAGAAGATTTAGGGCTTTTTCTTGTGGCTAAAGCTTTAGGTATTACAGATATTCCGCGTATCAATTGGACAGGCTCCGAACTCCGTTATCGCAAAAAGAAAATAGCGGTAAAAACTTCAGGATATATCCAAAGTTGGAAACAGAAAAAAGCTAAACGTGTCCTTTTTGATATTGCTCCTCAAAAAGGAATTACAGCCAAACAAAAAGATAGTTTGACGTATAGAAACAGAAGTGCCGAACTATACATTTTTGCTTTACATACCGCTAAAGAAGTTAGTAAAATGGACGTTTTGGATATGGAACAATGGCGTTTTTATCTTGTAAAGACAAACATACTAAACGATGAATTTGAAACCAAACGCAAAATAGGCATTCGAGCATTAAATAAATTAGCGACACCTGTTAAATTTAACAGAATACGGGAGCAAATCGATATCTTAATTGATTTGGAATTAACTGAAAAAATGGTGTTCTGACACCCTACTTTTATATGAAATACATTGCAATTATTTTGGGGGCAATTACTTTTTTCCGAACAAAGAGTTTTTTGTTGGCTATTGCCGTTTACTATCTAACCGACTGGCTTGCCGGTTTCCTGATGGAATCAAATGTTAACTTCCAAAACAGACAAGGCGGAAAAAGCAGACGAAGTTCTTCTTATTATCAAGAACGACTTTCGCAACAAGACTTTGCGACAGCTCTCCTTATTCTTTCGGCTAAGGTAATGAAGGCAGACGGCAAACTCTTAAAATCAGAATTGAACTACGTTAAGGATTTTTTTAATCGTCAATTTTCTCCTGAATTTGCTAAGAAACAGATTCGAGCGTTTAAAGATATTCTGAATCAGAATTACAATCTGAAAGAGGTTTGCTCTGTTATCAGAAGAGTGCAACCCTATCAGGATAGAATTTTTTTAATTCAATATTTGTTCGGAATAGCTCAAGCGGATGGTAATGTATCTCATGCAGAACTTAGAACCATTGAGCAAATTAGTTCTTTATTAGGTATTTCTCCCATAGAATTTGAACAGTTAAAAGCTATGTTTTACGGCGGTTCTTATTCACAACAAAGACAACGAAGTTATTCGGGAAGCTATTCCAACCAAAGAAGTAACACTTCTTATTACAGTTCCGACAAAGCATACAAAACATTGGGAATTTCCAAAAATGCAAGTATCGATGAAATAAAAAAGGCTTATCGTAAAATGGCGGTTAAGCACCACCCTGACAAGTTTGCCCATATGGGAGAAGAACACCAAAAAGCGGCAAAAGAAAAATTTCAAATTATTCAAGACGCTTACGAACAAATTAAAAAAGAACGTGGTTTTTGATTCTCTTTAAGTTTCCGCGTTAGGGATTGGTATCCCTAACACAGTTAATCTAAGCACTATAAAATGTTTTTAGTATCCTTATACTTCTTCATATTTTATTTCCATAGCTGGTGCTATGCAAAGAAAATATTCATCGTCTAAGAATACTAAATTCCATTTTCTTTGCACTTACATCAACTGCGTTAGGGATAGAACGGCGTGTTTGAACTCCTTTTGTGTTGTTGCACTTATGCAACACAAAAGAGTGAGTAGTGATAGCCCGACCCTTTTTTGCAAATGATACGTTTCGCGAGAGCGATATGTATCATTTGCAAAAAAGGGGAACGCCCAAACACTCCTCTTTAATTTAATATTTGTACTTTTGGAGAAGTTTAATCATTCTTTACTGATATGCAAATAGACAACATCAATTTTGACGGAAAAAAAGTACTGATTCGGGTAGATTTTAACGTGCCTTTGAATGAAAAATTAGAGGTTACGGACGATACTAGGATTCGTTCGGCTGTTCCTACTATTAAGAAAGTAATTGGGGACGGTGGAACGGCGATTTTAATGTCGCACTTGGGAAGACCTAAGGGGCGGGAGGATAAATTTTCTCTGAAACATATTGTAAGTACGGTTGAAAAGGATTTGGGGCAAACGGTTTTATTTGCCGGTGATTGTATTGGAGAAAAAGTAAAGGAACTTGTTGATTCTGCTCCTAGGGGAAGTGTTATTTTGTTGGAAAATTTACGATTTTACCCTGAAGAAAAAAAAGGAGATATAGATTTTGCCCGAAAACTGAGTGAATTGGGAGACTTTTATATCAATGATGCTTTTGGTACGGCTCATCGTGCTCACGCTTCTACGGCTGTTATTGCTCGTTTTTTTCCTAAGGCTAAGTGTTTCGGCTATTTAATTGAAAAGGAAATTATAAGTATCGATAAGGTTTTAAACAGTAAAGAACATCCGGTTACGGCTATCGTTGGAGGAGCAAAAGTTTCTTCTAAAATAACGATTATTGAGCGACTGTTGAACAGCGTTGATAACCTAATTATTGGTGGAGGAATGGCTTATACTTTTATTAAGGCTCAAGGCGGAAATATTGGTAATTCTTTGGTTGAGGATGATTTTTTGAAATTAGCTTTAAAGATTATAGATGTGGCAAAAGAAAAAAATGTAAATCTTCTTTTGCCTACCGATACTGTTATTGCCGATAAATTTGACAATGAGGCGAATACTGAAACGGTTGCTATAAACAAAATTCCAAACGGTTGGATGGGCTTGGATATAGGGAAACAATCTATTGAAGCGTTTAAAAAAATCATTCTTCAATCCAAAATCATTTTATGGAATGGTCCTATGGGCGTTTTTGAAATGGAAAATTTTCAAAAAGGAACAGCTTCTATTGCGTTAAGCATTGCGGAAGCTACGGATAAGGGAGCTTTTTCGGTTGTTGGCGGTGGAGACAGTGTTGCTGCCGTTAACAAATTTAATCTGGGTAGTCGAATCAGCCACGTAAGTACAGGTGGCGGTGCTATG